>JBFYZE010000039.1:0-2812 GCA_041309665.1 Gemmatimonadales bacterium
GGGCGCCCACGTCCTCGTGCTCGGCGCGGCGCCCTCGGACGACCAGCCCAGCCCGGCGGCGCCCAACCTGACGGTGGGGACGGCCACGGTGGGGGTCCGGGCGCTCCGCCTGGACGAGCCCCGCGTGGTCTCGGAGCAGGCCGCGTCCGGCCGGGGGCTCGACGCCACCGGGCAGGCCGCGCGCGCCAAGGCGGTGGACCAGGCCGTGGAGGAGATCCTCTACCGCACCGGGTTCGTGGGGGACCTGCTCATCGACTGGGAGGAGCACGCGTGGGACGACGGGGCCTACTGGGAGCCGGCCGGAGGCGCGCGTGAAGGGGCTCCTGGCAGCGGATATACTGCGACGGCGGCCGCTCGGCCGGCTGCGGGCGCATCCGGGGCACCCCGCATCGCCATCCTGGAGAGCGACGCGTACCCGGAGCCGGAGGGCGGGCCCGCGACGCGGTCCATCGAGATCGTCGCCGCCGAGCGGCGCATCGCACGGGTCCGGGGCGTCGTGACCGGGGCCGTGACCGGCGTGACCGTGGGGCCGCTGGCCGCGGCCACCCGACCGCTCACCCCCGACGAGGCGGGTGCGCTGGGGCTCGACGCCGGGAGCTCCTTCGAGGCGAGCGTCCCTCTCGGCCCCGACGACCAGCGGGTGCGCGTGGTGGCCCGCGGCGCCGCCGGCGAGTCCAGCGTGGACGTCACCCCCGAGATCGGGCGGCGGTGGGCGGTGGTGGTGGGGATCTCCAAGTACGCCGACGAGCGCATCACGCCCCTCTCCTACGCCGACGACGACGCCCGGGCCATGGCCGACTTCCTGCGCTCGCCGGCGGGCGGGTCCGTCCCGGAGAGCCACCTCCGGGTGCTCCTGGACGAGGAGGCCACGTCGGAGGCGCTCCGCGACGCCCTCTTCGTGTTCCTGCAGCAAGCGGCCCCCGAGGACATGGTCACGGTGTACGTGGCCTCCCACGGGTCGCCGGACCCGAGCCGCCCCTCGAACCTGTACATCCTCACCCACGACACCGACGTGGACGCCATGGCGGCCACGGCATTCCCCATGTGGGACGTGAAGACGGCGCTCCGCCGCCAGATCGCCTCGGAGCGTGTCGTCGTCATCGCGGACGCGTGCCGCTCGGCGGGGACGCTGGTGGACGAGGCCAACCCGGTGGGGGGCGCGTTCGCGGGGCTGTTCGACCCGTCGCGCCGGCTCACGCTGTCCGCGGCCGGGGTGGCCCAGGTCTCGCTCGAGGATGCGAAGTGGGGCGGAGGGCACGGCGTCTTCACCCACTTCCTCCTGGAGGGGTTCGCGGGCGCCGCCGACGGCGACGGGGACGGCGTCGTGACGTTCCGCGAGGCCGCTTCCTACGTGTCGGGGAAGGTGCGGGACGAGACGGCCGGGTCGCAGACGCCCGAGTGGTCGGGGATGGGCGACGTGCCGCTGGCGGTGGTGCAGGGAGGCGCGCGGTGAGGGCGAGGGGTGGCGTGGGCGTGACACTCCTCGCGGCGGCGGCGCTCGTTGCGTCCGCCTCCGCGGCCCCCGCGCAGCAGCCCCAGCGCTGGGCGGTCGTGGTCGGGATCAACGACTACGCCCACTTCGAGGGCGTGGAAGGAGGAGACCTCCGGGGCGCCGTCAACGACGCCCGCTCCATGGCCGACGTGCTCGTGGCGCGGTGGGGGTTCCCCGCCGGGAACGTGCGCCTCCTCCTGGACGCCGAGGCGACGCGGGCCGGGATCGAGGAGGCGCTCACCGGGTGGCTGGCCTCACGCGTGAAACCCGGTGACCAGGCCCTCTTCTTCTTCGCCGGGCACGGCTCCCAGACCATCGACATGGAGGGGGACGAGGAGGACGGGCTGGACGAGACGCTGGCACCCCAGGACGTCCTCCCCACGTCGTCGGACAACGACATCATCGACGACCAGCTCCGCCTCTGGTTCGAGCGGATTCCCACGGACCAGATCGTGGTGGTCCTGGACGCCTGCCACTCGGGGACGGCGACCCGCGCCCTCTCCACCCGGATGCGTCCTCGCTCCCTCCCCCGGGAGGCGCCCAGGGCCGTGGGGACCCGTGGCGGCGGCGCGGACTCCGAGCCGGGGATCCTGCGCGGATCGGTGGCGCTGGAGCTGGCGGCGGCGGCGCCGCACCAGGTGGCGATGGACGCGCTCTTCGCGCCCCGGGGCGGAACGACGCCGTACGCGGGCGGGGCGTTCACCACCCATCTGGTCCGCCAGCTCTGGCGCGCCGAGCCGGGCACTTCCTACGTGGCCGCCTTCCGCGCGGCGTTCGAGGCCCTGAAGGCCGAGCGCTTCGCCCAGGATCCCCAGATCTCGGGCTCGGCGGACCAGCCCCTCTTCGCCGTGGCGCCCGGGGAGGTGACCCCCCTGAAGGCCGGAGAGGTGGAGGCGGGTCAGGCGTCCGGGCGGCACGTGCTCCGCGCCGGCCCGGCCCAGGGCGTGACCGTGGGCTCGCTCTACGCCCTCGGCGGGGAGCTGGTGCGCGTGGAGGAGGTGTCCGAGACGGGCGCCGTGGCCACGACCGTGGCCGGCGCCGCGCCGGGGGCGTCGCGCGCGGTCGCCAAGCTCACGGCCTACGTCCCCGCGGCGCCGCCTCTCCGTCTCGCCGTCGGCGACGTGGAGCGCGTTGTGGCGGACAGGCTGCTGGCGGGCCTCGCGCCCGAGCAGTACGAGGTCGTCCCCGACGACCAGGCCGACCTCTTTCTGCGCCGGGCCGAGGGCGGCGCGCGCGTCCTCACCGCCGAGGGCTCGGCACGCGCGACGGTGGCGGGGGAGGGGGCCGCGCTGGCCGACGCCCTGGCCGCGGCGCTCCGGC
>JBFYZE010000040.1:0-3725 GCA_041309665.1 Gemmatimonadales bacterium
CCTTCTCAGGCCTGCGTTCCCACGACCGATGCCGGATGCAGCGCGAACCCCCGCCAGGGGTCGTCCGGGGTCGCCTCGGAGGCGAGGTCGCGACCGCGGCCGAAGTCCGAATCGCAGGTCAGGAGCGGAACCCCGATCCATTGGGCAGTGGCCGCGATGAGGAGATCGGGAAGCGGCAGGGTCGCGCCACGGGCGCGGGCGCGACGGCCCATCCTTCCCGCCCTCGCGGCGACCTCCCGGTCGGCCGCCACGACGGGGAGCCGACGCAGGAGATCCAGGACCCTCGCTTCCGCGGCGGCGTCGCGCGCCCCCACGACGAGCTCGGCCAGCGTTACCGCCGAGACGATGGCACTCCGGGCCCGCAACTCGGCCTCAAGCGCCACGGCCACGCCCTCCGTGCCGTGCGGAGGCGACCTGCGCATCAGCACGATCAGCGCCGACGTGTCAACGAGGCAGGCCACGACCCATGCGCCGGTGCTCCTGGAGCTCGTCGAGGCTCCACACCAGGTCCTCCCCCCGCACGGACTCGAGGACCGCATCCAGCTCCGCGCCGGCAATGGCCTGGCTCAGCGATCGCTCGATGGCCTCCGTGTAGGTCGTCGCTCCCAGCGCGGCCCTGGCGCGATCCAGGAGGTCGCGGTCAATGTCGAGTGTCGTACGCATAGATCTCCGCCCGATGATCTGCATGGCAACTCCATATAATGCACATCGGTGGCCGGTCTGTCAACGAGGTCTCGTGAGGTACGGGTGGAGCCGGTCCGGATCAACATCCCGGGCCCTGGAGATGTCGGCGCAGGTTCGCTCCACATCCCCGGGCTGCATGGGGAAACGCTCGATACCGGGCTCCATGCAGGCGCCCCAGGCGAAGAGCCATCTCAGGGCTCACAGCCCTCCGCGCTCGAAGCAGCTCGTTGACGGTCTGGCGGGATACCCCCAGGGCAATGGCCAGGTGGGAATGCTCATGGGTACCTTCCTCACGCCCGCCGGGCCTCGAGGCGTTCAACCCGGCCCCCGAGACCCCGGATCAGCTTGCCCTGGGCATCGAACCCCTCGGCCATCTCGGAGAGGACCGCCTCGAACCCCACGGCGATTTCACCCCGTACCTCCTTGAACTCCTCCTTCACCTCCCCACGGAATTCCTCCAGCTTCCTTTCCAGCGCCGTGACCCCCTCCACCACGATCTGTATCTGGTGCCGGTTCTCCTCACCCAGAACCTCCACGCCGGTAAGGCGCTGGCCCAGATCACCGAACCGAGGCGCCATGAACTCGACCAACTGCCGGTACTCATCCGCGATGGAGTCGAACCGCCGGTCCATGTGCTCCTTCAACTCCTGGAATTCCTTCTTCGTCATGGCTCGTGCATCGGTGGGTTGAAGGGCCATCAAGGGAAACGGGGGTCTTCAGACCTCCGCCGCCGAAGGCAGGCGAGCACCCCGAATCTATCCCTGTGGATGGGGCAGGACCATGGTCCGATGGGACCCCTGGGGACTCCTGCCTCTTCCCCACGGCAGGCCGGCCGCTTGAAGAAGAAACGGTTGCAAGGAGAGGGCGGGGGAGAAAGATCGATGCGGCATGAACACTCTCCCGGACCTCCAGGCGAAGCTGGCCATCATCTGGCCGCCTCTGGACGAGCGGACGCGTCGGCTCGTGGCGGCCACCGAGGCCCGCGCCCTGGGCTACAGCCTCCAGGGCAACCGCAAGACGGAAGAGGGAAGCGACCATCCCGACCGGGACGCACAGTTCCGCCACATCAACACCCAGGTCAAGCGGGCCCTGGCGCGGGGCACCCCCGTCATCTCCGTCGATGGGAACGGACCACGACACCGCCGCGTTTGCCGTGGCGTCGATTCGAGGTTGGTGGCGCCACGAGGGCCGGCCCCTGTATCCGCGCGCCGAGACCTTGTTGATCACCGCCGGCGGCGGTGGCAGAAACGGGTCGCGTCTGCGGCTCTGGAAGCGCTAGCTGCAGGCGTTCGAGGTCTCGTGAGGTACGGGCGGAGCCGGTCCGGATCAACATCTCGGATGGCGCCCGGGAGTGCCAGGTAGAGCGGCGCACCACCTCAGTGTACGTGGGAATCCTGGAGGACCTGCTGATCGGGGAGCGGCTCCCGCCTTTCACGCGCAGGGCTCGGCGGGCGCTGGTGACCCACCCGAAGTTCTTCTACCCCGACGCCGGCGCCGTGCGCGAACGCAACCTCGCCCCCTGGTCACCTTCCTGGCCGATTATCCGGAGGGCCGGGCGTCGGTTGGCCTTGTCGGGAATGCTCATGGGTCCCTTCCTCACGCCCGCCGGGCCTCGAGGCGTTCAACCCGGCCCCCGAGACCCCGGATCAGCTTGCCCTGGGCATCGAACCCCTCGGCCATCTCGGAGCGGACCGCCTCGAACCCCACGGCGATTTCACCCCGTACCTCCTTGAACTCCTCCTTCACCTCCCCACGGAATTCCTCCAGCTTCCTGTCCAGCGCCGTGACCCCCTCCGCCACGATCTGTATCTGGTGCCGGTTCTCCTCACCCAGAACCTCCACGCCGGTGAGGCGCCCTTCCACGCCGGTGAGGCGCCCTTCCACGCCGGTGAGGCGCTCTTCCACAGCGGTGAGCCGGTGGCCCAGATCACCGAACCGAGGCGCCATGAACTCGACCAGCTGCCGGTACTCATCCGCGATGGAGTCGAACCGCTGGTCATGGGAATCGAACCGGCGGTCCATGTGCTCCTTCAACTCCTGGAATTCCCTCTTCGTCATGGCTCGTGCATCGGTGGGTTGAAGGGCCATCAAGCGAAACGGGGGTCGTCAGACCTCCGCAGCCGAAGGCAGGCGAGCACCCCGAATCTATCCCTGTGGATGGGGCAGGACCATGGTCCGATGGGACCCCTGGGGACTCCTGCCTCTTCCCCACGGCAGGCCGGGGACCCGGAGGGAGGCCCGGTGGTTCATCCAATCATCAGGCCGGACAACGACGTTCGTTCCTCCTCCTCCAGCCCAGCCACCGCCCGGCGCGCTTCCAGCAGCGCATTCGCCGCTCGGATCACGGTCGCCGCGTGATTCTCGATCCCGTTCGTCAACAGGCCTGCGCCCCTAAGCCATTCCGATACTTCGCACCATCGCCATAGCGCCACCCGACCCGATCCGAAGGCCGGTGGGGGAAACCCGCCCGGGCCCCGCTGCCCGGACACCAACTGGGACACGGACTGGCGCGTCCTCCGCAGCCGAGATGTCCCCAACCCGCTCGTCGAAGGCATCCAGGAGCGCAACGTCTTCCAGGTCGAGCCCGGACAGGATCAGATCGAACTCGTACGATCTCATCCCCTCATCCCCCTTCGCATTGTCTATATGAGCCGCGGCTCGCTGCTGGAGCGCCTCTACGCCCTCGGGGAGGCCTGGGCCACCCAAGCCCCCCGCGCCCACTCCTATCCGACGGCTGCGCTCCTGCGCTGCCGGTTCCGGACCAGGTGGCGCTCCAGGGCGTCGGGCCGCATGGGGACGGTCCGATCAGGGTGGACAACGCTGAACACCGAGATATGCTCGTCCAGCTCGGGCCAGTGGATGCCGACCCCGCCACCAAGCAGCTCCCAGCGGGCCCGCTCAGCCGGTGAGGCGTCCGCAAGGATGGGAAAAAGGTCGAGGGGAACGGCGTGCCGGGAGCCGTCGGCGAGCTCCACGATGAGCTCACGTTCGGTCACCTCCGCCGTCCTGGCCCTGAGGTTCTCGGAAGTACTCATTCCAGG
>JBFYZE010000041.1:0-11545 GCA_041309665.1 Gemmatimonadales bacterium
GGCCACGCTGTACCGGCACGAACCTGGCAACACGATTAAACCTTTGAGCTACAATGTCTTATGGAATCATGAAGGCCATGGCACGGAACTTGTTTCTCATTACGTCCCATGCATCCCACCCCATCGCCCCATCCGCGAGCTCCCGCGCTCCTTCTCACCGCGGTCCTTGCCATCGCTCCCCTGCTCGGCGCCTGCGAGGGCTCCCGTGCGGACGGCACGCGCACGGCCGACGCGCCGCCCCCGGTGAGCATCCTCAACGTCTCCTACGACCCCACCCGCGAGCTCTTCCGGGAGTTCAACCAGGCGTTCGCCCGGCACTGGCTCGAGACCACCGGACAGGTCGTCACGGTGGAGCAGTCGCACGGGGGCTCGGGGAGCCAGGCCCGTGCCGTCATCGACGGCCTGGAGGCCCACGTGGTGACCCTGGCGCTGGCCGCCGACATCGACGCCATCGCCCGGGAGTCGGGGCTCATCCCCGGCGACTGGCAGGGACGGCTCCCCCACGGCAACGCTCCGTACGCGTCGACGCTGGCGTTCCTGGTGCGCGCGGGGAACCCGAAGAACATCCGCTCCTGGGATGACCTTGCCCGGCCCGACGTCCAGGTGATCACGCCCAACCCCAAGACGTCGGGTGTGGCCCGGTGGAACTACCTGGCGATGTGGGGCTGGGCGCTCCGGAGGGAGCTCGGCCCCGACTTCGTGGCGAAGCTCTCCGACCCCGCTCAGGCCGCGCCGGTGGAGGCGGCGCAACGGGCGGCGCAGGAGTACGTCACCGCCGTCTTCCGGAACGTCCCCGTGCTGGACCAGGGGGCCCGGGCCGCCACGAACACGTTCATCCAGCGGGGGATCGGTGACGTCCTCATCAACTGGGAGAACGAGATCCTCCTGGGGAGCGAGGAGCTGGACCCGGAGCACACCGACCTGGTCGTCCCGCCCGTGAGCATGCTCGCCGAGCCCGTCGTCGCCCTCGTGGACGCCACGGCGGACCGGCGCGGCACGCGCCAGGTGGCGCAAGCCTACCTGGAGTACCTCTACTCCGAGGAGGGTCAGGACCTCGCCGGGCGGCACTTCTACCGCCCCCTGGCCTCGGAGGCCGCACAGGCGAAGTACCGCGACCGCTTCCCCGACATCGCCCTCTTCACCATCGCCGAGGTGTTCGGCGGGTGGAGCCAGGCCAACACCGTCCACTTCGCCGACGGCGGCACCTTCGACCGGATCTACAATCCCCGATGACCTCGCGCGGATCGCGGTGGGCGGCCACGGCCCTGACGACCCTCCTGGCGGTATCGGCCACAGGAGCGCTCTCCGCCCAGGAGACCGCCGGCTACGGTCGGGGCTTCTTCGTCCGGAGCGCCGACGGCGCCAACGAGATTCGCGTGGGCGGCACGTTCCAATACCGCTACGTGGGCACCGACCTCCCGTCGGGGCCGGCCGGCCCGCCGGCCGACGGATGGGTGGGCGGCTTCCAGTACCGGCGCGTCCAGGTGGACATCCAGGGGCACTTCATGGGCCCGCGTTGGACGTACCGCCTGCGCCTGGACGCCGCCAACGGAGGCACCATCGCCCCGGCCCACGCATGGGTGGCCTACGACTTCCCCGGCGGGGTGAACCTGCGCGCCGGCCAGACCAAGCCCTCGTTCCTGCACGAGGAGAACGTGAGCGGCGTGAGCCAGCTCGCCGCGGAGCGCTCGTACACCGCCGACTACTTCACCACCGACTTCGCGCAGATCGTCCAACTCACCCACCGCCCCACCGACCGCCTCACCCTGGTGGGCACCATGCACACCGGGTCGTACTCCTACCGCACCGACTTCGACAGCGATCTGAACGACGTCGCGGTGGCCGGGCGCGCCGAGCTCGTGCTCGGCGCCCACGAGCCCGCCCGGGCATGGGGGCAGCTCGCCGATTTCCAGTCGTGGAAGGGCGAACAGGCGGTGGCGGTACTGGGCGCGGCGGTGGACTGGGAGGCAGGCGAGTCCGGAGGCTCCGCCGCCTACCCCGACGTGCTGAAATGGACCGTGGATCTGAACGTGAAGGGGAGCCGGGGTGCGTGGTTCGCGTCCGCGGTGGGACAGCGGTTCAGCGCGGACTCCCCGGCGCCGGCCGGCGTGCCCGCGGACCTGGACGGCGCGCGCCAGATCGGCCTCGTGACCCAGGCGACCTGGTTCATGACGCCGGACCACCTGGCGGCCTTCGCCCGCTACGAGCGCGTGGACTTCGACGGCGTGTACTACCGGATGAACCAGGGCGGGGTGCAGAGCGGCTCCCGGGCCCTGGAGGACGACCTGCTGGCCATGGTGACGGTGGGTGGGACGTATCATATCCGCAAGCACGCCGCCAAGGTCACGGTGGACCTGACGCGGGCGTCGGATCCCGTCCCGGTGGCGAACACCGGGTCCGGCCTCCTGCGGGCGGCGGCGGGAGGCCAGACGGCTGTCCGCACCCAGATCCAGATCCGGTTCTGACCGGCCTGGAGCGCGCGTGAGCCCGAGCCCGCCCCGCGCGCGATCCGCGGCGATGCGCAGCGTCCTGCCCGGGTTCGGGCTGAGCATGGGCGTGACGCTGCTCTACCTGGCGCTCCTGGTGCTCATCCCCCTGGGCGGGCTGGTGCTGTTCACCACCGCCCGGATGGACCTGGCGACGTTCTGGGCGAGCGCCCTTGCCGACCCCCGGGTGCTGGCCTCCTACCGGCTGAGCTTCGGAGCATCGCTGACCGCCGCCGCGCTGACCGCCGTGTTCGGCCTCCTGGTGGCGTGGGTGCTGGTCCGCTATGACTTTCCGGGCCGCCGCCTGGTGGACGCCATGGTGGACCTCCCCTTCGCCATCCCCACCGCCGTGTCGGGGATCGCCCTGGTGACGCTGTACGCCGGCACCGGGTGGATCGGGCGCTGGCTCGACCCTCTGGGCGTGCACGTCGCCTATGCCGTCCCCGGGATCGTCGTGGCTCTGACCATGATCGGACTCCCCTTCGTGGTCCGGACCGTCCAGCCCGCCCTGGAGGAGTTGGAGCGCGAGGCCGAGGAGGCGGCGGCGAGCCTGGGCGCCAGCCGCTTCCAGACGTTCCGCAGGGTGATCTTCCCCACCGTGCTCCCCTCCCTGCTCACCGGGTTCGCGCTCGCGTTCGCCCGGGGCGTGGGGGAGTTCGGCTCGGTCTACTTCATCGCGGGGAACATGCCCATGAGGACGGAGATCGCGCCTCTGCTCATCCTCATCAAGCTGGAGCAGTTCGACTACGTGGGCGCCACGGCCATCGGCGTGGTCATGCTCGTCGCCTCCTTCCTGCTCCTGCTCGCCATCAACCTGCTCCAGGCCTGGAGCCGCAGGTACCAGGGATGACGCGCAGGGCCACCACGGAGTCGCCCTTCACCCGGCGGGTGCTCATCGGCACGGCCCTCGCGTTCCTCACGCTCTGCCTGTTCCTTCCCCTGGTGCTGGTGTTCACGTACGCGTTCGGCGAAGGCGTGGGCGCCTACCTGGCCTCCTTCGGCGATCCCGACACCCGCGCCGCCATCCGCCTCACGCTCCTGACCGCGGCCATCGCCGTCCCCGCCAACACCCTGTTCGGCGTGGCCGCCGCGTGGGGCATCGCCAAGTTCGACTTCCGGGGAAAGAGCGTGCTCATCACGCTCATCGACCTCCCCTTCGCCATCTCGCCGGTGATCGCGGGGCTCGTCTTCGTGCTCCTGTTCGGCGCCCGCGGGTGGTTCGGCCCATGGCTGATGGAGCACGACGTGCGCATCCTCTTCGCCGTGCCCGGGATCGTGCTGGCCACCACGTTCGTCACGTTCCCTTTCGTGGCCCGGGAGCTGATCCCGCTCATGCAGGCCCAGGGCACCGAGGAGGAGCAGTCGGCGCTCACCCTCGGGGCCAGCGGGTGGCAGACGTTCCGGCGGGTGACGCTCCCCAACATCAAGTGGGCGCTCGTGTACGGCGTCATCCTGTGCAACGCACGGGCCATGGGCGAATTCGGCGCGGTGTCGGTGGTGTCGGGGAAGATACGGGGCAGCACGACCACGGTTCCCCTGCACATCGAGATCCTGTTCAACGACTACCAGCTCACGGCCTCGTTCGCCGTGGCTTCGCTCCTGGCCTTCCTGGCACTGGTGACGCTGGCGGTGAAGTCCCTGGTCGAGGGGCGGACCGCCGAGGTCGGGGGAGCGGGCGGCCCGAGGGAGATGGAGGGAGGACGATGAGCATCGAGGTCAGGAACATCACCAAGACCTTCGGCACGTTCCGGGCCCTCGACGACGTGAGCCTCACCGTCGCCGACGGAGAGCTGGTGGCGCTCCTGGGCCCCTCGGGGTCGGGGAAGACGACGCTCCTTCGCGTGATCGCCGGGCTGGAGCAGCCGGACCCTGGGAGTGGCGCCATCCTCTTTCACGACGAGGACGTGGCCGACAAGCACGTGAGCGAGCGGCGTGTGGGGTTCGTGTTCCAGCACTACGCCCTCTTCCGCCACATGACCGTGTTCGAGAACGTGGCGTTCGGGCTGCGGGTGCGGCCGCGGTCGCGGCGCCCCCCGGAGGCGGAGATCCGGCGGCGGGTCCAGGAGCTGTTGGAGCTGGTCCAACTCGAGGCGTTCGCCGACCGCTACCCCCACCAGCTCTCCGGAGGCCAGCGCCAGCGCGTGGCGCTGGCCCGGGCGCTCCCCGTGGAGCCGAGGGTCCTCCTCCTGGACGAGCCCTTCGGAGCCCTGGACGCCAAGGTCCGAAAGGAGCTGCGGGCATGGCTCCGCCGGCTGCACGAGGAGATCCGCCTGACCAGCGTGTTCGTCACCCACGACCAGGACGAGGCGCTGGAGGTGGCGGACCGTGTCGTCATCACGAACGGGGGGCGGATCGAGCAGGTGGGCACCCCCGACGAGGTCTTCCACCACCCCGCCACGGAGTTCGTCATGGACTTCCTGGGGGACGTGAACGCGTTCCACGGGCGCGTGCACGCCGGCACGGTGCAGTTCGACACCCTGGAGCTTCCGTTCCCCTACTCCCGGCAACGGATCGCGGGAGACGCGCGCGTGTTCGTCCGCCCCTACGACGTCACCATCGACACCATGGCCGGCGATCTCCCGGCCCTCGAGGCCCAGGTCACCCGCGTCCACTCGGCGGGCCCCATCGTGCGTGTGGAGCTCCGGACGTCGGCGGGCCAGCGCCTGGTGTCGGAGATCTCACAGGAGCGGTTCCGGACCATGGGGCTGGAGACGGGGGGCCGGGTGTACGTGCGCCCCCGGCACATCCGCGTGTTCGCGGACGGGGACTAGCAGCTCACCTGCCCCCGAGGCGCCAGGTCACCGACCTGGCCGGGAGGACGCCGTCGCGGCGCACGACTTCGCGCCGGTGGGAGCAATGAAGGGAGGGCATCTCCACGTCCTCGGCGTCGATGGAGGCCTGCACGGAGACCATGTGAAGGGTCGCCCCGTGGCGGGCCACCAGCGCGTCGACGAAGAGGGACCCGGACCCCCGCCGGCGGAGATGGAAGCGGCGGTCGAGGGGCCTACGGTGGCGCGATCACACCCACCCCAGATCCTCGTCGTCGAAGTGCTCCCGCCGCTCCACGCCGAGCACGCCCTTCACCCGGGCCATGGCCCGGCGGACCTTCTCCAGGTGGGCCAGGTCCTGGACCTCCACGACGAACTCCCCGTGCATGCCGCCCTCGTAGGTGCGCATGTCGGCGTGCTGGATGTCGGTGCCCGTGTCGGAGATGGCCTTGGCCACGTCGGACAGGAGGCCCCGCCGGTCGGTGCCCTCGACGAAGAGGCGCACGAGGAACCGGTCGCCCTTCTCCGCGGCCCACTCGATGTCCACACGGCGCTCGGGGTCCCGCGAGAGCTGGAGCACGTTGGGGCAGTCCTGGCGGTGGATGGAGATCCCCCTCCCCCGGGTGATGTAGCCGACCACGGGGTCGCCGGGCACGGGCTGGCAGCAGCGGGAGTAGCGGACCATGAGGTTGTCCATCCCCTGGATCCGCACCCCCCGCCCGGAGATCTGCAGTCGCTGGGCGAGCTTCTCCAGGGCGCTGGGCTGGCGTTGGGCCACCTCCACGGGGTCGAGGTCGGGGAAGACCTCCTTCAGGATCGCGGTGGGGCCCAGGTCCCCCCGGCCGAGCGCCGCCACGGTGTGCTCGAAGTCGGATTGGCCCAGGGCCACGGCCACGCCCAGGAGCGTGTGGTGGTCGTTGGGAAGCGTTCGGCGCGCCTTCTTCAGCTCCCGGTCCAGGATCTCCCGGCCCAGCTTCAGCGCTGAGTCGTGCTCCTCCTTCTTGATCCACTGGCGGATCTTGTTGCGGGCCCTCGACGTCTTCACGAACGCCAGCCAGTCGCGGGTGGGGCGCTGCCGGGTGCTGGTGATGATCTCGACCGTGTCGCCGTTCCGGAGCTCCCGGGAGAGCGGGGCGATGCGCCCGTTCACCTTGGCCCCGGCGCAGTGGAACCCGACCTCGGTGTGGACGCTGAACGCGAAGTCGATGGGGGTGGAGCCCACCGGGACCGCCTTCACCTCGCCCTTGGGCGTGAACACGAAGATCTCGCCCTGGAAGAGGTCCATCTTCAGGAACTCGAGGAAGTCCTCGGAGTCCGGCGTCTCCTGCTGCCACTCGAGCACCTGGCGGAACCAGGTGAGGGCGGCGTCCACCTCGTCCCCCGAGCCCTCCTCGCCCTCCCGCTCCTTGTAGCGCCAGTGGGCCGCGATCCCGTACTCGGAGGTGCGGTGCATCTCCTCGGTGCGGATCTGGATCTCGTAGCGCCGCCCCCCCGGCCCGAACACCGTGGTGTGCAGGGAGCGGTACATGTTGGACTTCGGGGTGGCGATGTAGTCGTGGAAGCGCTCGGGCACCGGCGTCCACTTGCTGTGGATGATGCCCAGGGCGGCGTAGCAGTTCTGCACCGTGTCGGTGAGGACGCGCATGGCCATGAGGTCGTAGATCTCCTCATAGGGCCGCCCCCGCTTGATCATCTTGTTGTGGATGGACCACAGGTGCTTGGGGCGCCCCACCACCTCCGAAGGGATCCCGGCCTCGTGGAGCGCCTCCTCCAGGGGGCGCTGCATCTCCGCCACCTGGCGCTCCCGCTCCCGCCTCTTCTGCTTGACCTGCTTCGCCAGCGCGTCGTAGGCCTCGGGCTCCAGGAACTTGAAGGCCAGGTCCTCCAGCTCCCACCGGATCGCGGCCATCCCCAGGCGGTGGGCCAGCGGGGCGTAGATGTCCCGCGTCTCCTGGGCGATCCTCGCCCGCTTGGGCGGGGGCAGGTGCTCCAGGGTGCGCATGTTGTGGAGCCGGTCGGCCAGCTTCACCAGGATGACCCGGGCGTCCTCCGCCATGGAGAGGAGCATCTTCCGGTAGTTCTCCACCTGCTGCTCGGTGGCCGAGCTGAAGCGCACCTTCCCCAGCTTGGTGACCCCGTCCACGATGGTGGCCACCTCCTTGCCGAAGCGGGCCTCCACGTCGGAGAGGGAGAGCGCCGTGTCCTCCACGGTGTCGTGGATCAGCCCCGAGATGATGGAGGCCGAGTCCAGGCGGAGCGTGGCCAGGATGGTGGCCACCTCCACGGTGTGGGTGACGTACTCCTCCCCCGAAGCCCGCCGCTGGCCGGCATGCGCCTCCACCGCGAAGTCGTGCGCCTCGCGGATCTTGTCCACGTCCAGCCGATCCGCGTACGCCTCCATGGCCCGGGCCAGGGGCCGGGGGAGACCGCGGATGGTGGGCGTGGGGCCGGGGGTGGGAGTGGCCAGCGGCATGGTAGGGAGAAACTACCGTGCGCGGCCGGGGTGGGGCGAGGGGGCGGCTCAGGCCCGCACTTGCACCTGGCTCGACTGCTTCGCGCGGGGCGCGGGGATCTCAGCCGAGGAGCAGGCGATCCAGCGGCACGCCGAGCGCTTCGGCAAGCGCCACCAAGGTCCGGTATCGGGGTAGCTGATGGCCCGCCTCGATCCGCGCGATGGAGACGCGGTCCACGCCGGCCCGCGCGGCGAGCCCTTGCTGCGACTCCCCCTGCTCGGAGCGCAGGGCACGGACGCGCTCACCCAGAACGAAACGCCCCCGGGTGGCCGCGGCCTCCGCGGACGCGCGGTAGAGCCCGTCGGCGAAGTGACGGGCGAAGTCCCACGGCACCTCCTCCACGCCACCGCCGACGAGGTGCATCTCGATGACGTGAGGTCGTGGCACGACGAGGCGTTCCACGGCGCTCGGCAGCTTCAACTCGGCCCAGGGAATGACCCCGCTGCGCTCGTCGGCGAACCGGACGTAGATCCCGTCGTCCACCATGCGCGCCGCCGTGATTATGCGCTCCGCTCCCCTTACGTACGTCAGCGTCGACATGGTTCAGGTCCCCTCGTGGCGAATCGGCCCGTGCAGCATCTCCCAACAGGTCCAGATCGAGTCAACATGCCGGCGGTACACCTCGAGGATGGCGCGGGCCTTCCCGGGCGGCGGATCCTCCAGGAATTCCCCACTACCGAGCTCAATCCGGATCTCGTCATCGGCGAACACCACATGGACGTGCGGCGGCTCGAAGGGAAGCTCGCGACTGTGGACCACGAAACAGAATCCACCTTCTCGGACCACCGTCGGCATTGGGCTCCCGGTCGCATTGTAGCATTATTGCTACAGACGGGGAAGCCCGGCATCACCCGATCCAAGGCGGTCCCCAGCCACAGGCGACATGGATGCTCACGCCCGGACACGGGCGCCCCAATGCCCGGATCGGCCCGCCTCAGCGCACCAGGAACCAGTCGTTCCTGAGTTGCTCGCGGTTGTAGCGCATGCGCACGCCGGTGCGGTGCTCGACGAATCTCCGGCCCGCCGCCTCGGCGATGGCCTGCCCGGCGGCCGTGTCCCACTCCATGGTGGGGGCGAAGCGGGGATAGAGGTCGGCGCTCCCCTCGGCCACCAGGCAGATCTTCAGCGAGCTGCCCATGGACACGATCTCGACGCTCCCCGCCCGCGCTTCCTGCTCCCGGATGAACGCCTCGGTCTCGGGGGAGAGGTGGGAGCGGCTGGCCACGATGCGGAGGGGTCCGGAGTGGCCGGAGACCAGCGGGAGGCGCGCTGCGGCGCTCGCGATGTCCTCCAGCGCCGGAATGCCCCGGGCGGCCGATGCGTCGGCGGCGGCGCCCGTGGCCCTCGGCACCGTCACCTTCCACGCGCCCATCCCCTCCGCGGCCCAGTAGAGCGTCCCGCCGACGGGGGCGAGGATCACGCCCAGCACCGGCCACCCGTCCTCCACCAGGGCGATGTTCACGGTGAACTCGCCGTTGCGCTTGACGAACTCCTTGGTGCCGTCCAGGGGATCCACGATCCACAGGCGCTTCCACCCCTTCCGCTCATCGAAGGGGATGCCCCTGCCCTCCTCGCTGAGCACGGGGATGCCGGCGGGCCGAAGGGTGTCCTCGATGACGCGGTGGGCCCGGCGGTCGGCAAGCGTGAGGGGCGAGGCGTCGTCCTTCTCCTCCACGCCGAAGTCGGTGACGTACACGTCCAGGATCTCGGCGCCGGCGAGGAGCGCGGCGCGGATCGCCGTCTCGAGGAGCGTGTCGGGGGAGGACTCCTGCGGCTGGGCCCGGAGGCTCAAACGAAGCCCCGGGCCTTCAGCGCCTCGACGATCTCGTCCACCACCTGCTCCACCGACCGCCCCACCGTCTCCACGCGGATCTCGGGCCCGACCGGCGGCTCGTAGGGGCTGGAGATCCCGGTCATGTGGGCGATCTCGCCCTTCCGGGCCCGTGCGTAGAGCCCCTTCGGATCGCGGCGCTCGCACTCCTCCAGGGGCGTGTCCACGAACACCTCGAGGAAGCGGCCCTCGGGGGCCAGGGAGCGCGCCCGGTCCCGGTCCTCCTTGAACGGCGACACGAACGTGCACAGCACCAGGCACCCGTGGTGCAGGAACAGCGCCGCCACCTCGCCCACGCGGCGGATGTTCTCCCGCCGGTCGTCGGGCGTGAACCCCAGGTCGCCGTTGAGCCCGTGGCGCACCTGGTCGCCGTCCAGGAGCATGGTCTGGCACCCCTGGTCGAAGAGCCTCCGCTCGAGGACCCCCGCGATGCTGCTCTTGCCCGACCCGGGGAGCCCCGTGAACCAGAGCACCGCCGCCCGGTGGCGGTTCCTCGCCTCCCGCTCCGAAGGCGGGATGTTCCAGCTCTCCCACACCACGTCCGGCGACACCTTCCGCGCCGCGCGCTCCTCGGCGGACGGCTCGGGGACCAGGTCCTCTTCGCGCTTCACCGAGCCGCGGATCATCCCCACCGCCACCGTGCTGTTGGAGTGGGGATCGACGAGGATGAAGCTCCCGGTCTCGCGGTTGAGCTGGTAGCGGTCGAAGAAGACGGGCTTGGCCGTGGTGAGCTGGGCGCGGCCGAGGTCGTTGAGCTCGAAGTGGTCCACCGATTCCCGGTGGAGGGTGTCCACGTCGATGCGGTACACGATGCGGGAGACGAAGGCCTTCACCTCGCGGGTGGTCTGCCGGAGCCAGTACTGGGTGCCCGGCTTCATGGGCTCCTCGGACGTCCAGCAGAGGGTCGCGTCGAGCTCGTGGCCCACCGTCGGCAGGTTCATGGGCCGCACGATCATGTCGCCGCGGCTGATGTCGAGCTCGTCCTCGAGGGAGATGGCCACCGACTCGCCGGCCTGGGCCTCGTCCAGGGGGCCGTCGGCGGTGCTCACCGAGGTGATGCGGCTCTTCCTGCCCGAGGGGAGGACCAGGATCTCCTCGCCGGGGCGGACGGCGCCGGAGGCCACGCGCCCGGCGTAGCCGCGGTAGTCCTGGTGGGGGCGGAGGACGTACTGCACGGGGAAGCGGAAGTCCACCAGGTTGCGGTGGGCGCCCACGTTCACGTGCTCCAGGTGGTGCAGGAGCGTGCTCCCGCCGTACCAGGGCATGTGCGTGGACTTGTCCACCACGTTGTCGCCCAGGAGCGCCGAGATGGGGATGAACGTCAAATCGTCCACGCCGAGCTGCTGGGCGAACGCGGTGTACTCCTCGGCGATGCGCTCGTACACCTCCTCACTCCACCCCACCAGGTCCATTTTGTTGATGGCCACCAGGATGTGGGGGATGCCCAGGAGCGAGGCGATGAAGCCGTGGCGCTTGGACTGGGTGAGGACCCCGTTCCTGGCGTCGATGAGGACGATGGCCAGCTCGGCGGTGGACGCCCCGGTGACCATGTTCCGGGTGTACTGGATGTGCCCGGGGGTGTCGGCGATGATGAACTTGCGCTTGGGCGTGGCGAAGTACCTGTAGGCCACGTCGATGGTGATGTTCTGCTCCCGCTCGGCGCGGAGCCCGTCGGTGAGGAGCGCGAGGTTCACCCCCTCCTCGCCGCGAAGGAGGCTCGCGTGCTCGAGCTGCTCCATCTGGTCCTGGAAGATCTGCTTGCTGTCGAAGAGCATCCGCCCGATGAGCGTGCTCTTCCCGTCGTCGACGCTCCCGGCGGTGGTGAAGCGGAGGAGGTCGCGTTCCTTGACGAGAGTGGTGGTTTCGTTTCGTTGCATCCTATCCCATCTTTTCGGCCAACTCGAACAAGTAGCCGAGGATTGTCTTCAGATCAGTTTCGGACGAAGA
>JBFYZE010000042.1:0-2664 GCA_041309665.1 Gemmatimonadales bacterium
ACTTCGAGGGCACAGGCCCGACGCAAGGCCGCTCCGAGAGGACCGACTTGACCACTCGCGAGCCCGCCCGGAACTCAGATCACGACCCGAGAAGGCGGGCGAGTCGCCGCCGACGTCTCACACCCCCCAAGCGGCACGGGAAGCCAGGCGCAGGCGACAACCGGTCGCATGAAAATCAGTCGGTAGGGCACAGACGAGAGGGAGCCAACGGCCGATATCCCCGAGGGCGGGAACAAGGCGAACGCGGAAGGGAAGCCGAACAGAGGGCGAGCTGATCGAGGCGAGGGAGCCCCGAACAGGCGACCTCGTCACGGGAGGGCGAGCCTCAAGCGCAAGGCCAGGCCACAACGGAGACCCGAGACAAGGCCCGAGGAGACGGACAGGGCGAGACAGGACGGATGCACCTACCCTCACCCGGCCCTGCGACGACCTCAGTCGGACCGCAAGGGTGCTCTCGGCCAGAGTCCACGCGTCCCCTCCCTCGTGCTCTCCTGGGCTCTCGTAGGGGTTTGGGGTACACCCAGGCCATTACCACTTGTCCCTCCCGTCACCAGCTGGAGGGTGAGTTCATGGGCCAAGGGAGGAGGAACTACACGGGGTTTCTTCTGCACCCTTCGGCCCCTGATCGGGGCCTTCGGGTGTCGGAATGGAGAGGTTATGTACCTATCCGTACCTGATTTGTACCGGGTAGGCCCATACCCCGGGGTCTGACCCCCATGGGGGGTGTTCGGTGTTACTTAAGAGGGGATCTGGTGCCCTCTCTCGTCACTCTGGAGAACACCTATCCCCCTCTCCCGTCCTGGGGTGTCCTTGATCTCTGCTTTCTCTGGGGGACCTGATATCCGGTGGCCATCTTCGGAGCCTGTCTGGGGGTCTCCGGTGACGGGCCTCTTGATCGGGGGGGGTCTCCTCGAGGCCCTAGACAAGTGTAGGCAGTTACAGGAGGTTGTCAAGCGGCTGGGTGAACTCGTTAGGACGCAGTCACTTTCTCTTGTCGGTCGTACAGGGGAATGCTCAGTTGAAAGAAATACGCTCTTACAGGAACGGGTAGTTGAAGCTGGCGACAGGAGGCGTGGCCCGCTTCTTGGCGGGGGGTCTCTTGCGGAACGGGTGGAAGTGGACGGGATGGTGTCCGCTGAGCCAGACGTAGTCTGGGCGCTCGCACCAGAACTTCACGAGCGTGCTGACGCGGCGGCCCGTGGCGGCGTTGGTGAGACGCACGACCATCTCGTCGCAGACGGGGCACGGCATCACGAGCGGGAAATACCGGGCCGGGGACTGGCGCCTGTGCGGGGGGCGGAAGGTTTCGCTCACGGCTCTGGTATGTTAGACTGGTCCGTTAGGAGGTACAAGATGACGGACGCCACGCCACGGGAGAAGCAGGCGGAAGCCGTGAAGACGTTCATGGAGATGGAATCTGCAGGCCCGCCGATGGTGGGTCGCGTCCCCGGCTTCACGGTCCTGGGTGTCGACCCGGGCACGCACTGCGGCTGGGCGCTGGTGAAGAACTCGCCGGGGAAGCCGCTCGAGCTGGTCGCGTCGGGGGTCTGGGACCTGTCCGCCCGCCGGCACGAGGGAGGGGGGATGCGGTTCCTCCGGCTCTCGCGCTACCTCGATGAGGTCTTCACCGGGCCTGAGCCGATCGACGCCGTCGCCTACGAGGAGGTCCGGCGGCACATGGGCACGGACGCGGGGCACGTCTACGGGGGCATCGTGGCCGTCCTCTCGGCACGTCTCGAGCTGAGAGCCATCCCATACCGGGGGATCCCGGTCGCCACCGTGAAGAAGGTCGCTACGGGGAAGGGGAACGCGAAGAAGAACGCGATGATCGCCGCCGCGAATGCGCTCTGGCCGGACTTCCCGCCCCAGGACGACAACGAGGCCGACGCCCGGTTCATCGCCGTGGCGCTGCTCAAGGAGCTGGTGTGATGGCGAAGAAGAAGCCGACCCCCATCATGCGGGACGTCATCGTGTCCGCCCTCCGCAACCAGCTCGCGAACGGAGGCGGGCGGCTGGACGAGCCCGCCGAGCTCCACGGCTACGAGCCGATGGGCGACATCGCGAAGAAGGCCATGGGCGGCTGGATCGACGAGCACAAGGACGCCGTCCGAGACCACATCCGCCGGGGCTTCTTCGAGAGCGCCCAGGTGGCGACCGGGGCCCTGACCCCCGAGTGGCACGTCCTCGAGAAGGGGAAGCGCCCCTCCACGAGGAAGGTTCTCCGGCTGATGCTGGTGGACCTCGGGGCCTCCCCGGACAGGTAGGCGTAGAATTCTGGGCGCCGGGCGCTCTCCTCACACCGGGCGGCCGGCGAGGAGGGCGCCTTGCTTTTCCAGACCGACCCCCATCCGTTCGGGACAGGACCGGCAGGCACGGTCCTCCACTACTCCGTCGAAGTGACCGACGCCGTCGCCACGCTGGGGAGCCTCGTCACGATCCCGCGCTTCTCGACGAGCTCGGGCGAGATCGTCTTCCCGCGCAACGCCTACATGGGGGCGTTCCTGACCGGAGACATCTGGATCACCTACGATGGCGAGGATCCCGACCCGGCGACGTACATCGGCTTCAAGCTGCCCGTCGGCTCGCAGGCGCTCACCGTCAGCGGCGTGGGCCTCTTTCAGGAGGACAGGGTGAAGCTCGTGGCCTCGGCCGCGTCCGGCATCT
>JBFYZE010000043.1:0-2909 GCA_041309665.1 Gemmatimonadales bacterium
CTCCTGGAGGCGCTCGAGCCGGCGGGACAGCTGGCGCTCCTCAAGGAGGCGCTCCAGCGGGAGGTGGAGCTGCTGCGCATCGAGGCCAAGCTGGACCGCCAGATCCAGATGCAGCTCTCCGGAGAGGCCCGGCCCGAGTTCGGCCCCGGCCTCAAGGTGCTCCACAAGGAGGCGCCCCCGCCGGAGGCGGAGGAGTGGGCAGAGCTGGAGGCCACGCTGGGCACGATCCTCCTCCCGCCCCATGCCCGGGACCGGGCGGAGAAGGAGCTGGGAAGGCTGAAGCGCCTCAACCCGGTCGCGCCCGAGGCGGCGGTGATCCGCACCTACCTGGACTGGATCGTCACGCTCCCGTGGGCCGCACGCTCCAAGGACAACCTGGACGTTCGCCACGCGGTGGCGGTGCTCGAAGCCCAGCACTTCGGACTCGCCGAGGTGAAGGAGCGCATCGTGGACCACGTGGCCGTCCTCTCCCTCGTGGGCGAGATGCGCGGCCCCATCCTCTGCCTGGTCGGCCCCCCCGGCACGGGGAAGACCTCGCTGGGCCGGAGCATCGCGGATGCCCTGGGGCGCGAGTTCGTGCGCGTGAGCCTGGGCGGCGTGCGCGACGAGGCGGAGATCCGGGGGCACCGGCGCACGTACGTGGGCGCCCTCCCGGGGAGGGTCGTGCAGGGGATGCGGCGCAGCGGCACCACCAACCCCGTCTTCCTCCTGGACGAAGTGGACAAGCTCGCCCACGACTTCCACGGCGACCCCGGAGCCGCCCTGCTCGAGGTCCTGGACCCGGAGCAGAACAGGACGTTCACCGACCACTACCTGGAGCTGGAGTACGACCTCTCGAACGTGCTCTTCATCGCCACCGCCAACACCCTCCAGGGGATCCCCGAGCCGCTCCGGGACCGCATGGAGGTCATCCGCCTCCCCGGGTACCTGGACACGGAGAAGCGTGAGATCGCCCACCGCTTCCTGTGGCCCCGGCAGGCGGCCCGCCACGGGCTCGACCCCGGCCGCGTGACGCTCTCCTCCGAGACGGTCCACGACATCATCGGGCGCTACACCCGGGAGGCGGGGGTCCGCGAGTTGGACCGGCGCCTCTCCCGGATCGCGCGTAAGAAGGCGCGGGCCGTCGCCGACGGCGCCGCAGCGGACAGCCGCGTGTCCCCCGGCGACGTGAAGGAGCTCCTGGGCCCCCCACCCTACGCGCCGCCGGACCGGGACCAGGAATCGGAGCGCGTCGGCATCGCCAACGGCCTGGCCTGGACGGCGGCGGGAGGGGAGGTCCTGGACGTGGAGGTGGCCGTGCTCCCGGGAGGCGGGGATCTCCGCCTCACCGGCACACTGGGCGACGTGATGAAGGAGTCGGCCCACGCGGCCGTCACCTACGCCCGCTCACGCTCCGAGCTCCTGGGGCTGACGCCCCAGTTCCACGAGAAGATCGACGTCCACATCCACATCCCCGAGGGCGCCACACCGAAGGACGGCCCGTCGGCGGGGATCACCATCGCCGTGGCCCTCATCTCGGCGCTCACCGACACCCCCACGCGGGCGGACGTGGCCATGACCGGGGAGATCACGCTCCGGGGCCGGGTCCTGGGCGTGGGCGGCGTGAAGGAGAAGGCGGTGGCGGCGCTGCGGGGCGGGATGCGCACGGTCATCCTCCCGGCGTCCAACGCCTCCGACCTGGAGCTCCTCCCCCAGGAGGTACGGGACCAGGTGCGCTTCGTGCTGGTGAGGTCCATGGACGAGGTCATGGATGCCGCGCTGGTGCGGAGCCCCCTGCGCCCCCTGGGGCGGGACCGCGGCCACGGCGGCCTCGACCTCACGCTGTCCTGACCCGGCGGATCGCGGAGCCATGCTGATCAGCACGGTCGAGTACGCCGGCACGGTGGCGAAGCCCGGACAGCCCCCGCCGGGCGACCTCCCCCAGATCGCGTTCTCCGGGCGGTCGAACGTGGGGAAGTCGTCGCTCATCAACACCCTCCTGGGGCGCACGCGCAGCAAGCTCGCCCACGTGTCGGCGACGCCGGGAAAGACCCAGGCCCTGAACTACTACCGGGTCAACGACATCTTCTTCCTCGTGGACCTCCCCGGGTACGGGTACGCCCGCGTGCCGGTGGCGATCAGGGACGCGTGGCGGCGGCTCATCGAGTGGTACCTGGAGGAGTCGGGGCTCGTGCGCGGCGTGGTCCACCTGGTGGACGCCCGCCGCGCGCCCACCGAGCACGACATGGCCATGATGGGGTACCTCTCCAGGGTGGAGCTCCCGGCCTTGGTGGTCCTGACGAAGATGGACAAGCTGAAGCAGAGCGAGCGGAAGAGGGCCGTGGCCCGGGTGCTTGCGGATCTGGCGCTGGACGAGGAGCAGCTCGTGCCCTTCTCCTCGAGGACCGGAGAGGGGCGCGACGCGCTCCTGGCCGCCCTCGACGATCTTCTGGCGGAGCCGTGAAGCACCGGAGCCTTGCCCTGCTGGCTGCGCTCGCCGCCTGCGCCCTCCCCCCCGGCACGCCGGGGACCACGGTCCCCGAGTCCCTCCCTCCGCCGGGCTTCGGCACGCTGCGGCAGGACGAGATCTCGGTCAGCCTTTCCAGCGGCCCCCTGCAGATGAAGGTGACCCCGCTGGCCGAATCGGTGACCCGTGTCACCGCCCCCGACACCCACCGGCGGCTCTCGGGCCTCGCTTCCCGCTTCGGCCCGGACGCGGCGCAGGCCACCGGCGTCCGGGACCCCTCCCTCTTCCTCGTGTCCCTCTGGTCCGAGTCCCCCGACGCCACCTTCGTCCCGGAGGAGATCCAGCTGATCTCCCGGGGGGTGCGCCTCAGGCCCGGGGCGGTGATGGCGGTCACCCCGGGTTGGGGAGAGCGCCGGCTGCGCCAGCGGGAGACGGAGATGGCGGTGTACGCGTTCGGGGAGGG
>JBFYZE010000044.1:0-5316 GCA_041309665.1 Gemmatimonadales bacterium
GAGCCGATGATGGGCGCGGTGGGCGGTGTGAGGTGCGCCCGGGGCCGCGTCGCCCTCGGCGTCGCGCTGACGGCGGGCTTCCTCGGCGCTTGCGGCGAAGCCCCCCCCGAGTTCGACCTGATCCTGGCGGGCGGTACGGTGGTGGACGGGACCGGGGCGAGGGGCGTGCGCGCCGACGTGGGCGTGGAGGACGGGCTGGTGGCGGAGATCGGCGACCTCTCCGGCCGCACGGCCACCGAGCGCCTGGACGTCACCGGGCTGGTGGTGGCTCCCGGCTTCATCGATCCGCACGTCCACGCCCGCGGCCTGATCCGGGAGATCCCCACGGCGGACAACTTCATCCGCCAGGGGGTGACCACCCTGGTGGACGGGAACGACGGCTCGTCGCCGCTCCCGCTCGGGGCGTTCCTGGATTCGGTGGCGGCCGTGGGGACGGCGCCCAACTTCGCGCTCTTCGTCGGGCACGGCACGGTCCGCGAGGCGGTGATGGGCACCGAGGACCGCGCGCCCACCGCCGAGGAGCTGGAGCGCATGAAGGCTCTGGTGGCCGAGGCCATGGCCCAGGGGGCGCTGGGGCTCTCCACCGGGCTCTTCTACGTGCCCGGGAGCTTCGCCGCCACCGAGGAGATCGTCGAGCTCGCCAAGGTGGCCGCCGCGTCCGGAGGGCTCTACAGCTCCCACATGCGCAACGAGGACGACCGCGTCCTGGAGTCGGTGAGCGAGACCATCCGCATCGGCAGGGAGGCGGGAATCGCCGTTCAGATCTCCCACCACAAGGTGGGAGGGAAGCGCAACTACGGGCGCTCCGCCGAGTCGCTGGAGCTCATGCGCCAGGCCCACGCCGACGGCGTGGACGTCACCTTCGACGAGTACCCCTACACGGCTTCGCACACGTCCATCGCCAGCATCGTGCCCGCGTGGGCCCGCGCCGGCGACGCGCTGCAGGGGAGGCTGGCGGATCCGGCCACGCGCGCGCGCATCACGGCGGAGATGAAGGCGTTCGTGGAGATGCGCTTCGACGACGACCCGTCGAAGATCCAGCTTTCGCGCTGCGGCTTCGACCCGGCGCTGGCCGGGAAGACGCTGGCGGACGTCCTGGCCGAGCGCGGCACCGAGCCCGCCCCGGACGCCATCGCGGAGCTCATCCTCGAGCTGGTGGGGCGGGGTGGCTGCGGCGCCATCTTCCATTCCTTCGACGAGGGAGACGTGGAGCGCCTCCTGGCTTCCGAGTACGGGATGATCGGCTCCGACGGCGGGCTCGTGCGCTTCGGCGAGGAGAGCCCTCACCCCCGTGCGTACGGCACGTTCCCGCGTGTGCTGGGCCGCTACGTGCGCGAGCGGGGCACGATCCCCCTGGAGGAGGCGGTGCGGCGCATGACGTCGGCTCCCGCGGACCGGCTGGGCTTCCCGGACCGGGGCCGCATCGAGGTGGGCGAGGTGGCCGATCTGACCGTCTTCGACCCCGCCACCGTCTCGGACCGTGCGACCTTCGAGGAGCCGCACCAGTACCCCGTGGGCATCCCCCACGTGTTCGTGGGTGGGGTGGCGGTGGTGCGGGACGGAGCGGTGACGGCCACGCGTCCGGCCCAGGTGATCCGGGGGCCGGGGAGGGACGCGGGCCCCCGGTGCCGCGGGGGCCGGCCCGCCCGCTCAGAAGTAGGTCGCCAGGCCCACCCGGAGCGTCCGGGGGGCCACGCGATCCTGGGGGGCCTCGTAGTACTGGTTCAGCTGAATGCCCGGGCTGAACAGGGAGTAGCTCACGTTGAACCCGTAGTCGGGCCCGTTGTTCACCATCGTGTTGAGCCGGGTCACCGCGCGGCTCCCGAGGGCATTGAACAGCTCCACGAAGACCGCCAGGTCCCGTCCCCGCAAGCGGAGCATGCGCTCCAGCCTCAGGTCCAGGATGGACTGGCTGTCCAGGGTGGGCCGGCCCCGAGGGCCCACGAACACCTCGTGCCCCTCCATGGGCCAGAGGAGCATGTAGTCGATCTCCTTCCCTGGGCGCTCCGTCTTCCCGCCCTTGAGCAAGGCCCCGGTGTCCACCCGGTAGTGGAAGAAGCCCAGCCCGTACAGCTCGAACTGGGGGGAGTAGTGGTCCCCCGAGCGGAGGGTCCAGAACGCGCCGCCGCGGAGGCCCCACCGCAGGTCGCCCCAGACGGACACCTTCACCTCGTGGTCGGCGAAGTTCTCGAGCGTCCCCTCCGCGTTCACGCCCTCGTTCACGCGGACGTACGGGCCCGCGCCGTAGCTCTCGGGGTCGGCGTAGCCGCTCACGTTGTCCAGGTTGCCCTCGAGGTCCGTTCCGACGTAGGAGAACGACGCCCCCCACCGGGGAAAGGCGAGCTCCATGGTGAGCTGGAGCTGGCCGAAGTCCCGGCGGGCGTCGGGCGCCGTCGTGAGGGCATAGTCCGGGTTCCAGGTGAGACCGAGCGTGTCGGCCACCGTCATGCCCGGGACCGGGAGGGCGCCAGGGCAGTCGGCCCGGGCCAGGCACCTCAGGCGCTCACGGATCGTGTAGTTCGGGACCCAAAGCTCCTGGAGGTACACGCTCCCACCCGAGAACGGCACGACCCCTCCGCCCGCATCGAAGACCCGCACGCCCGGGAAAACCGTGTAGTTCGCGGAGCGGTTCCGGTCCACCAGCGCGACCATGTCGCGATTGGACCGGCGCGTGTAGAGCGCCTCCACCTTCAGCCGGTCGCCGACGCGGTGCTCCAGGCCCACCAGCCACTGGTCCACGTAGGGCTGGCGATATCCCCCGATGGGTCCGGTCTCGTTGAGGATGACCTCTCCCTCCTTGCGGAAGCCGCCCGTGGCCGCGAGGGCGTCTCGCTGCTCCTCGGTGAAGCGGGTGGTGGGGTCCGACAGGTCGCCCCTCGTGTAGTTCCAGTACTCCTCGTTGGTGAACACGTCGGCACCGGCGACCCGGTCGAACATCTGGGAGATGAGGTTCTGGTGGTATCGCCCCCAGTGGGCCTTGGCCACCAGCGCGCGGCTCCCGGTCAGGTCGATCGAGAGCCCGACGCGCGGGTCCCACCCCTGGGTCTCCACCGCCTGGAACCGGCTGCCCGACCGGGGCGTGAGCCAGCCGGTCCACCCGGTCCACCGGACGCCGGGCGAGAGTGACACCCTCGGGCCCAGCGAGATGGAGCTCTGCGCGTAGGCCGCGGTCGTCGCTACGTCCGCGTCCAGGTGGACCTCTCCGCCCCACTGGTTGGCCACCCACGTGGACGAGCGGTGCGGCCACGTGGCCGGGTCCGCGGCGTCGAAGCGCCGGATGCTGGCCGGGAGCCAGGTCATGCCTCCGTTGCGGGTGCGCCGGTCCAGGAAAGAGCCGCGGGTGTGCTCGAGGCCGACTTTGACGGAGTGCTCCAGGCTCCCCGTCCGGGCGCGCAGGGAGCCTTGGAGCGTTGCCGAGGTGCTGGAGGGGGCACTCCGCAGCGTCAGCGGGGCGTTGCCGAACGCGGTGTACGGGGGCGTGAGCGTGAAGATGCGGATGCCGGGGACGTCCGCACCCTGGTACGGCTCATAGCGCTCGTCGCGCTCGAAGTGGTTGAGCCGGGCCTCCACCACGCCCCAGGCGCCCAGGACCTCCGTGAGGGCACCGTTGAGGAACCAGGCCGGGGCCGAATACCGGTGGGTGGCCCCCGGAGCTTCGTACCCGGTGAGCGCGAAGTTGTCGGCATGGACGTCCGTGTACGCTCCCGAGAGCTCGAGCAGGTGGGAGGCCCCGGGGGCCCAGGTGAGCTTGCCGAAGAGCTTCGACTCGCTGCGGTCCTCCTGCACGGGCGCGAAGCGCCCCTCGATCTGCTTGAGGTGGTTGAGCGCCCTGCGGTCCTCCCCGATCCGCTCGCCCGACACGTAGTAGAAGAGCCGGTCCCGGAGCAGGGGCCCACGGGCCTCCGCCTCCAGGTCGGTGCGCCCTGCCACCTCCGCCCCGATCTCCGTGGCGACCAGGTTGGACGCGGCCAGCGCCGAATGCTCGAAGGTGCTGCGGATGGATCCCTGGAAGAGGTTGGTTCCGCGCTTGGTCACGATGTCGATGAGCCCGCCCTGGAATCCGCCGTACTCGGCGCCGGCGCCCAGGCCGCGCACGTCCAGGCGCTCGATCCAGTTGAGGCTGGGCTTCAGCGCGTCGCCCCCCACGCCGGGGTGGTTGGCGGAGAGCCCGTCCAGGCGGTAGGCGTTCGCCTGGAAGTTCGCCCCTCCCCAGACGTTGCCCGAGCGCGCTCCGGGCGTGAGTGCCACCAGGTCGTTGGCCTCCCGGGGGATGGGGAGGAGGAGGATGGCCTTCTCCTCCACCTGCGTGGAGAACTCCATGTTCTCCCGGCGGATCTCCGTGCGCCCGGTGCGCACCGTGAGCCCTTCCACGGCGATGGGGGCGGGGAGGAGCGCCACCTCGAGGGCGTGTATGCCGCCCTGCGTCAGGCGCACGCCTTCCACCACCCGCACCTGGTGCCCGAACAGCTCCACGCGGACGGTGAACGTGCCCACGGGGAGCCCGGTGACCCGGGCGCGCCCCTCCGCGTCGGAGAGCGCACGGCCCACGGAGGCGCCTCGGAGAAGGACGTCCACCAGCGCATCGCCGAGGGGTCCGTCGGGACCGCGCACGTGCACCGTGAGAACCGCGGACTGGGCGGACGCGGGTGTGGGAGGCGCGGCGAGGATGGCCAGGACCACGAGCGCCGCCAGGGCCACCGCCGTTATCGCCCGGTGCACGGCTCCCGCCGCGGGCAGGGAGGGCGTGCCGGATGGACGGTCGTTCACGTGCGGGCCTCGGCGGACAGGTCGGGACGCTTCGGGCCTCCCCATAATGGCCCCGGGCGGGTCCTGCGTCGAGCGGCGCGCCACGGCGGCTCGCGAAGCGCCCGCAGACCCCACTAGGTTACCCGGATGACGACGGATCCCGGCGCCGACGCCTCCGGACACCTGGCCCCCGCCCACGAGGGGGGCCCCGTGGCGGTTCCCTCCCACAAGGAAGGCGTCACCGTGGTGGTGCCCGCCTTCAACGAGGAGACGGGGATCGGGCCCACGCTGGCGGAGATCCGCGGCGTGCTGCAGGGGCTCGCACGCCCCTGGGAGCTCCTCGTGGTGGACGACGGCTCCACCGACGCCACCGCCGAGCTGGCCCGGGAGCAGGGAGCCGAGGTGGTGCGCCTCCCGTGCAACCGGGGGTACGGAGCCGCGCTGAAGGCGGGGATCGCCCGCGCCGCCTTCGACCTCGTGGTCATCACCGATGCCGACGGGACGTATCCCGCCGAGGCCATCCCGGCGCTGCTCGAGCACGCCGCCGACTTCGACATGGTGGTGGGGGCC
>JBFYZE010000045.1:0-12727 GCA_041309665.1 Gemmatimonadales bacterium
CCCGCGGCTCGGGACGGTACGCCGTGGCCGGGGTCTTCACGGACTATGCCTCGGACCAGGGCGTCGTGATGATGGGGCGCGGCGCCTTCGATGCCGCCTGGGACGACGAAGGCATCACCTCCCTCGGGCTCTTCCTCCGGGACGGCGTCGACGTCGATGCGGTCGTGGAGGAGCTGACGGCGCGCGTCCCCGAAGGCCAGACGGTGATGGTGCGCACCAACGCGACGCTGCGGGACGGCTCCCTGGAGGTCTTCGACCGCACCTTCCAGGTCACCGCCGTGCTCCGCATCGTGGCCTTCGCCGTCGCCTTCGTGGGGGTGCTGAGCGCGTTCATGGCGCTCGAGCTGGAGCGGGCGCGCGAGTTCGGCGTGCTCCGGGCCAACGGCCTCACCCCGGGCCAGCTCTGGCGGCTCGTGACCACGCAGACGGGCCTCATGGGGCTCGTCGCGGGCGTCCTGGCCGTGCCCATGGGGCTGGTGCTGGCCTGGGTGATGATCTACGTGGTGAACAAGCGCTCCTTCGGCTGGACGCTGCGCATGGAGGTGCACCCCGACGTCCTCCTCCAGGCCGTGGCGCTGGCGCTCGCGGGCGCGGTGCTGGCGGGGCTCTACCCGGCGTGGCGGATGTCGCGCACGTCGCCCGCGGCGGCGCTGCGGGGGGAGTGACGGTGCGCCCCGCGCTCCCCGCCGCCCTCGCCTCCGCGCTCCTGCTGTGCGCGTGCGCCGACGGGCCCCGGCTTCCCGAGGCGCGCCTGTCGCTGGAGGAGACGCTGGGGGGCGCGGACACCGCCGGCTTCGCGAGGGCGGTGGAGCCCCGGGACTTCGTCTTCCCCGCCGACCACGGGCCCCACCCGGACTTCCGCAACGAGTGGTGGTACGTCACCGGGAACCTGGAAGCGCCGGGCGGACGGGCGGTGGGGTACCAGCTCACCATCTTCCGCACCTCGCTCGCGCCGCCGGGCCGGTCGGCCGCAGCCGGTGCTGCGGAGGCGCCGGGGGACGACGCCGCAGCGGCCGGGAGGCTGCCCGCGCCGGACACCGCTTCTGCCTGGTCCACGGACCAGGCGTACATGGGCCACTTCGCCGTCACCGACGGCGGAGAGCGACGCTTCCGGGCCTTCGAGCGCTTCGCCCGGGGCGCCCAGGGCCTGGCAGGCGCGCAGGCGGAGCCCATGCGCGTCTGGATCGAGGGCTGGTCGCTGGAAGGTGGGGGCGCGGCCGACGTCTTCCCCCTGCGCCTCCGCGCCGCCGACGGTGACGTGGCCCTGGACCTGGTCCTGGAGGCCGGGAAGCCGGGGGTGCTGCAGGGTGAGCGGGGGCTGAGCCGGAAGGGCCCGGAGCCGGGGAACGCGTCGTACTACTACTCCCACACGCGTATGCCTACGTCCGGCACGGTCGTGCTCGGTGCGGATACGCTGCGCACCACCGGCCTCTCCTGGCTCGACCGCGAGTGGAGCACCTCCGCCCTCTCCGACGGGGTGGTGGGCTGGGACTGGTTCGCCCTCCAGCTCGACGACGGATGGGACCTCATGGTCTACGCACTGCGCAGGGCCGACGGCTCGGCCCATTCTCTCTCCGAGGGCGTCCTGGTGGACCCGTCGGGGACGAAGCGCGCGCTGGCGTGGGGCACCGAGGTCACCGTGACGCCCACGGGCCGCTGGAGCTCGCCCGTGGACGGGGCGAGCTATCCGTCGGGGTGGCGCATCGCCGTTCCCGGCGCGGGGCTCGACCTCGAGGTCACCCCGGTCCTGGAGGACCAGGAGCTCGACCTCGCGTTCCTGTACTGGGAGGGCGCGGTGCGGGTGTCGGGCACCGCGGCGGGCCGCACCCTGGCGGGGCGGGGGTACGTGGAGCTCACCGGGTACGCGGGGCGCAGGCCGGAGCGGTAGGCGAGCGGGGGCGCCCGAGAGGACCGCGCCCCCGGCCGCCGCAGCCGGGCGTCAGAGTACCTCGAACAGCGCGCTGGAGGTCAGGTCCCGGTCGAAGGTCACGGTGGACGAGCATCCCGCCGCCACGGCGGCCCGGCCGATCACGTAGTCGGCGAAATCCCCCCGCCCCCCCCGGTAGTCGGCGAGCGCCTGCCAGAGGACGTCCTTGTCCTCGAAGTGCAGCTGGGCGGTGCGCAGGATCGAGTCGAGGGCGCGGACGATGTCGTCCCTGCCGAGGCGGTACGCCGCCTCCAGGACCCACACGACCTCGCAGAGGACCACAGGGCTCACGAAGAGCGGCTCGCCCGTGCGTGCGGCGCCCTCGATCACCTCGGTCGCCGCCTCGGCCTGGATGTCGTCGTCGAGGGTCAGGTACCGCACGAGCACGTCCGTGTCCAGGCCCCTCATCGCGCCCGGTCCCTCACGGCGCGCTTCATGTCCTCCACGGACACACACGCCCGGCCGGGCGCGTGGAGGATGCCCCGGAGCTCGTGGATGCCCAGCACCGCAGGCCGGATCGTCACCTGGCCGTCGTCGTGGACCACGAAGTCGATGCGGTCCCCGGGGCCGACCCGCAGGAAGTCCCGCACCTCCTTCGGAACGACCAGCTGGCCCTTGGTGCTGAGGGTGGAGTGGGGCATGATCTTACCTAGATTACAGGAGTCTTACCTGATGTAAGATCCCGCTCGGCCTGCCACGGGTCAAGCGGCTGGGCCCCGCGCCCCTCACCCCGTCTTCCCGATCACCACCCGCCAGAGCTCCGGGCCCTGCTCCAGGTACTCCCAGGTGAAGGCGTTCGGGCGCTCGGCCATGAACTGGTACCGGAGGGGCACCGGGTCGTGGTCGTTCAGGAGGACGAACGACGCGCCGGGCCCCAGGGCGTCGAAGGTGGCGAAGATGGTGGGGTGCTTCTCCCGGGGTGGGAGGACCCGCACGTCGAGCACGGGGAGCGTCTCGGCGTGGCGGATGAAGAGGCGCACCACCTCGGGCTGATCCTCGTGGATGGTGTACTGGAAGCCCCGCTGCTCCAGCTCGGGGAGGAGGAAGCGCGGGACGCGGCTGTTCACCTGCACCAGCGTGTTCCCCCGCGGCATGGCCGCCAGCGCCTCCAGCGTGCGCTGCATCGGCTCGGGGGGCTCCAGATCACGCACGTCCAGCACGATGACGCCCGTCGGCTCCGGCCGGGGCGTGCCGCAGGTGGGCAGGGCACGGCCGGTGGAACGGGGTCGGGGCTCAGGGGCGGGTGCGCGGGCCCCGGCCTCGACCTGCCCGGTCACAGCGGCACCCGCACCGATCCCCGCGCCTGTTCCGTCCGCCCTGTAGAACCAGATCCGCCAGTCGTCGTCCGCGAGCTGCTCCGTCCAGTGGGCGAAACCCTCCTTGCCCAGCACGCCGTAGAGCGGCTTGGGCTCGAAGATGGCGCGCACCCGGAGCACGCCGTCGTGGGCGAGCGCCTGGCGTGCGTGCATGATGCGCTGGAAGGGCTCGCGCCCGGAGCGGAGGTCCTCGCGGACGTCCAGGTCAAGGATGCGGCTCGGATCCAGCGTCTCGAGCTCGAGGGGCTTCGTCATCGTTCCAGGGCTCCTTTCTCGGCCATGCCGGGATGCCAGCGCGGCTCCCAGACCAGGTTCGCGTTGACGTGCTCCACGCCCGGGAGGGCGTAGACGGTGGCGCTCACCCCGCTCGTCATCACCGTGCGCAGGGGGCAGCCTGGGGTGGTGAGGGTGAAGGTCACGGTCACGGTCCCGGCGTCCACCTCCACGCCGTAGACCAGTCCGAGGCTGACGATGTCCACGCCCACCTCGGGGTCGATGACCTGCCTGAGCGCGGCCCGGACCTCTGCGGGCGTCCCGCGGGTCTCCTGCGGGCCACGCCCGCCATCTGCGCCGCCTCGACGAGCGCGCCCGCGAGGAAGACGAGGGCGCCGGCGCGCGCCGCCGGCGCCGAGCCGGCGAGGACGGCGAGGACCACGGTGACCGTCCCCGCGGTCAGGAGCACCCCCGCCACCTTGGCCCACCCGGCCGCGTAGAGCTCGGCCACCTTGGGCACGGGCTGGCGCCCCGCCAGGGGGCCGAAGCGGTGATACCACACGAGGAAGGGGACGATCTTGTAGTAGTGCGCGGCCACGAAAAGGGAGATCCCGAGAACGAGCGCGGTCACGTATCCGGTGGCCAGCTGGGGCGAGAAGCCTGCGAACGCCAGGAACGCGCCCAACCCCGCGGCCGCGCCCAGCACGCCGAGCCCCGCCGCGGCCAGGCGCATCCCCGGGTCCACCACCGGGCGCCGGCGGGTGGCGTAGAACGCACGGGCCTGCGCCAGGAACGAGGCGGCACCCGCCAGGATGAGCGTTGCGGGCACCCAGCGTGCCCACGCCCCTCCGGTGTGGTGGAGCGCGAAGAGCAAGAGGGTGCCCGAGGCGAGGAGTCCCACGGCCCACTTCCCTGGCCGTTCGTCGGCGCCGTGGCTGAGCAGGAACATGGGGAGGAGCTTCTGGGCCACGCCCACCATCACGAGGAGCACCCATCCCACCAGCGCCACATGGATGTGGGTGGCAAGCGCCGCGATCCGGAACGCCCCCATGTACGGCCACCGCAGGTTGGCCGCCAACGCCCACCCGACCGCCACGGTGAGGAAGAGGAAGCACGCCGCCAGCGCCAGGGCCCACCACGTCATGTCGCGCCTGGGTGCGCTCTTCAGCGTCGCCGCCAGGTTGGCGATGAAGGCCATGAGGCCGGTGGCTAGCAGGGAAGCGCCCACCACCGTGAGGCCGGGGCGCTGGGCCATGAGCCCCGCCACGAAGGCCAGGAGCCCGGGGACGTGGAGCCAGAGGGTCGCGCGTGCGACGCGGGGCCAGCGCACAGACCGGTCCAGTGCCACCGGGAGGAGCTGGTAGAGCGCACCCATGATGGACGTGGTGATCCATCCCAGGGTGAACAGGTGCGTGACGCCGGTGACGCGGGGCGCGAGGAACGACCCGGCCGCCAGGTCGGGCGCGGCCGAGGCGAGCCCCAGCGCGGCGAGGACGAGGAACCCTGCGCCGGCGGCGAAGTGACTCCCCGGGAGGGAGAAGGGGGGTGGCTCGGCTCCGCCCAGGGCCCCGAACGGGGAAGGGATCAACGCCCGCCTCCCACCGCGTACGCGCACGCTGCGCCCCCGTCGGCGACGTGCTCCACCCGCGCAAACCCGGACCGGGCGAGCTCACGCCCCACCAGCGCCTTCACGAACGCCACCTCGGCCCTGCAGGGGGCGCGGGTCACCTCCACCAACTCGCGCACGGGGCAGTGGCAGAGCCGAAGCCGGGCAGACGCGCCGTTGATCCCAGGCTGGATCTCGGCCATGTAGCCCTCCTCGGTGAGGATGCGCGCCACCTCCTCCAGGCGCTCGCGCCCGTGGAGCCCTTCCAGGCGCCCCAGGGCGGCGTCGCGCCGCTGGGAGGAGAAGCGGTCCAGGAAGGAGGTGAGAATCTCCTCGTGCCCCGCCTCGCGCAGGTGGATCGCGAGCCCCTGCAGGAGCTCCCCCTCGCGTCGGGGGAAGAGGCGCTCGGCGTCCCGGGTGAGCGACCAGAGACGCCGAGGGCGCCCACGCCCGCTGCTCCGCGTCCCCGAAGCCTCCACCAGCCCGGCCTCGGAGAGCGCGCGGACGTGGGCGCGGACCGACTCGGGGCTCAGGGAGAAGGCCCGGGCCAGGTCGGGGATGCCGGATGGTCCCGAGCGCTTGAGGCGTTCGATGATCCGGCCGGGCATTCCTTGGGGTCCGTTCGGCTCCATCCGGGTCTCCGCGGGAGGACGGCTCCCTCAAATAGGACACCGAGATGCGATTTGTCAAGGAAACAACCTCGATAAATCGGACCGGAGCCCGGACGGGAGCCCGGACGGGAGCGGCGCCTCCCCTCGGGCGCCTGCGGTGGGCTAGCTCAGCGACTCCACGAACGCCACGGCGTCGGCGATCTCGGCGGGGTCGATCCAGTGGCCGATGTCGTAATCGCGCTCGGTGAGCGCGGCCCCCGCGGCCCTCAACCTCGCCCGCCCCTTCACAGCGAGGCGATGCGGAACGGCCGCGTCCCTGAGGCCGTGCGCCCAGAAGAGGGGCGTGCGGAGCGCGCCCGCGGCCTCGGGGCGCACGGCAGACGAGTCCACCAGCATCCCGGACAGGTTCAACGCGCCCGTCACCGCTCCGGGGTGGGTGAGGGCGTACGCCGTGCTCACGGTGCCCCCCTGGGAGAAGCCGCCCAGCACCGTGCGGCCGGGCCGGAAGCCCAGCGTGGCCGGGAGGTCCGTCAGGAAGCGGTGCAGAAGCCCCAGGCTCCAGTCGAGGCCACCCTGCTCCACCCGGTCCTCGCCCTCGTACCGGTACCACGCCCACCCCGGTCCGTACCCCCAGGGATGGCCGGGATGGGGGGCCTGCGGCGTCACGAGCGCCCACGCCTCCGGGATGCGCGGCCGGAGCGCCTGGAGGTCGCCGCGGTGGCTCCCTCTCCCGTGGAGGAGGACGAGGACGGTGGAGCCGTCGCCGGCGGTGGGCGGAAGGCTCAGATCGTGGCCAAGCATGCCGGGTAAGATGCCGCCGTCAGCCTAGAGGTACCAGCGCGCCCTCGATCTCGCCCCGACGCGCCTCCAGCCACGGGGGAAGCTTGAGCGCCGCACCCAGTGAGGCCGCCGGCTCGTCCACGGCGAAGCCAGGCCCGTCGGTGGCGATCTCGAGGAGGAGCCCGTCGGGGGCCCGGAAGTAGATGGAGCGGAAGTAGTCCCTCTCCATGACCGGGCTCACGTCCACCCCCAGGTGGAGGAGGTGGTCCCGCCACGCCTCCTGCTCCTCGCCGTCCTTCGCGCGGAACGCGATGTGGTGCGTCTGGCCGGCGCCGGGCCGGGCGTCGTAGTCGGAGTCGGGCCAGGCGAAGAGGGTGAGCGCGGAGTGGGGTCCCACCTTCTCCCCGTCGTAGTCGGCCCAGAACCAGTGGAGGGTCTTCGCGTCGTCCTGGTTGTACGTCTTCTTGACCACCCGGAGCCCAAGCGCCTCCTGGTAGAAGGCATCGGCGCGCGCCAGGTCGTCGGTGATCCCGGTGATGTGGTGGATCCCCTCCAGGCGCATGTCCGCGGTCACCACCGGCACGGGCTCGGGGTGGGTGGCGGATGCGATGGCCGCCTCGTCCCTCCCGCCGGGGAGGCGCTCCGACGGCGGGACCACGAGCTCACGGCCCAGCGCTCCGGCGGGCTCGTCGATGGCGTAGCCGGGACCGCGCGTGGCGATCTCGAGGATCTGCCCGTCTGGGTCGGCGAAGTAGATGCTCTTGAAGTACCCCCGGTCCATGGGCCCGGACACGGGCACGCCGGCGTCCGTGAGGCGCCGCTTCCACTTCAACTGCGCCTCGGGTGTGGCCACGCCCAGCGCCAGGTGGTGCACGCCTCCCACGCCCCAACGTCCCCGCCGCGTGCGGGGCCACTCGAAGAAGGTGAGCAGGGTGCCGGGCCGACCGCCCTCGTCCCCGAAGTAGAGGTGGTACGCGCCCGGGTCGTCGAAGTTGACGGTCTTCTTCACCAGGGGGATCCCCAGGAGCTCGCGGTAGAACGCCAGGGTCCGCGGGGCGTCCGTGGACACCATGGTGATGTGGTGGAAGCCGCGGGTGGACAGGCTGGGGGAGGTCACGGACGGTCTCCTGGGTCTCCGGTCTTGGTTCGGCGCCGGTGTCCTCCGGCGTGCTGAGACAATGTAGTTTAATCTTCAAAGAATACAAAGGGGTGCGAGATTCGGCGCGGTGCGCTGCGGACCTCTACTCCTTCCATCTCCCCTGACGCTTCCCCACCGCCCGGCCCACCTCGCCGGGATCGGGCGCGTCCAGCGCGAGGGGAGGGAGGAGCGTGATCTTCTTGCGCTGGTACGCCTGCACCGAGTGGAGGACCTCGTCCAGGGTGCGGATGGCGTCCACGATGTAGGGCCCCTTGTTCAGCATGACGCACTCCGCCCGCTCGGCCATGACCACGTCGGAGATCTCCGAGCGCGTGGGCGTGCCCTTCTTGGCAAGCCGGTCCAGCACTTCCGTGGCCCACACGACCGGAACGTGGGCAGCCTCGCACACGGAGAGGATCTCCTCCTGGAGGCGGGCGAGGTCCACCCATCCCGCCTCCACGGCCAGGTCTCCGCGCGCGATCATCACGCCCACGTCGGCGCGCTCCATGGCGGCGAGGAGGATCCCGGGGAGGTTCTGGAAGCCCTGCTTGGTCTCGATCTTGAGGATGAGCCCCAGGTGCTTCCCGCCCACCTGGTCCAGCTCGTCCAGGAGGTCCTCCACGTCGTCGGGGTGGTTCACGAAGGACACGTCCACGCCGTCCGCGTGCGCGGCGATGAAGCGCAGGTCCTCCCTGTCCTGGGGGGTGAGGCTGGGGATGCGCAGGCGGCTGTCCGGAAGGTTGATCCCCTTGGAGGCGCGGAGCTTCATGCCCTCCCGCGGCGCTCCGGTGATCGCCACCACCATCTCACCCTCCCGCACCTCCTGGATGAAGCCCCGGGCCTTCCCGTCGTCGAGGAGGATGGCCTCGCCGGCGCGCACGTCGTCGAAGATCTGGGGGAAGGTGCACGCCACGTGGGCCGGCGCGGCGGGGCGTCCCTGGGAGGCCTTGCGGGCGGGCTCGCCGGGGCGGAGCTCCCTGTGGACGACAAGGGTGTCGCCGGGGCGCAGCACGATGGGGTCGTCCTGGGAGGGGAGCGTCCCCACCGCGCCGGCGACGGGTTCGGCGCCCCCGCCGGCGCTGCCGCCGGCCTCCAGCTTGACGGGGAGCCCCGACTCCAGATAGACGGAGCAGGGGCAGAGGGCCCGGGCTTCGGTTTGGCCCACGTCGCCCACCTCGAGCCACGCGGGGCGGCCGCGCGTGTCCGTGAAGGTGAGACGGCACCCGGGGCGAAGCGCCCGGAAGAGCGCAGGGGTGATGGGGACGACGGGGTCGCCGCCCTCTTCGGCGCCCGGTGCGCTGCCCGGCGCCTCGCCCTCGGGGACCAGCACCACGGGCTCGGCCTCCACCACCACGCCGCGGATGTCCTTCTTCGGGCGGATGGAGAGGATCCGCGGTCCAGGAGCGAGCGGCCCGGTGCGGATCTTGGGCCCGGCCACGTCCATGAACGTGCGGCACGCGTGCCCCGTCGCCTTCCGGGCACGCTCCAGGTGCGCCAGCATGCGCCCCCACTCGGCCGGGCCGCCCTGGGCGCAGTTGATGCGCGCGCAGTTCATCCCCGCCTCCATGAGGTCGCGGACCAGCCTGGGGTCGTCGGCGGCCTCGACGGGGAGGGTGACCATGATGCGCGCCGCGCTTCCCTTCACCTTCTTCCCCAGCAGGGCGCGGGTATGCCGCTTGAGGAGCTTGTGCCCCGCCTTGAACGTCACCGGGCCCCGCTTCCGCTTCCCGGCGCGTCCCTGGAGGGCGCGCACCGCGTGGCGCACGGCGTGGAGCGTGGCCAGGACGTGGGCCCCGCACCGGCCCAGGCTGGAGAGGCCGAAGGCGCCCAGCTCGTCCTGCAGCTCGCTGGCGTCGTGCCCGCGCAGGGCCAGGTAGTGGAGGAGGTTGAGTCCGCTCCGGAGCTGGTCGGGATGGAGCTGGTCGAGCTGGAGCCGGTACCGGTCCTCCAGGGAGCGGGCGTCGCGGATGAGCGCGTCCAGGTCACGCTCCAGCGAGGCGAGCTTCTCGGCGCGCTTGGCCTTCATGGGCCTCCTCGCGGTCGGGTCCTGCTGCTCCAGAATGGGCCTGGCGACGCCGCAGGGCCAGGGGCCATCTTGACCGATCTTCACTCTCTTCGACGGATGCCCCCATGAGGATCTCCCGCCTGCTCCTGGCCGGGGCGCTGCCCTGGGCCGGGGCCGCGCTGGCAGACGGCTCGCCCCTCGCCCCGCACGCTGCCCTCGCCGCCCAGGAATCGCCGTTCACGCCCGCCACCTTCCGGGGCATGGCGCTCCGCGAGATCGGACCGGCGATCACGTCGGGGCGGATCATCGACCTGGCCGTGAACCCCGCCGACCCCGCCACCTATTTCGTGGCCACCGCGGGCGGCGGCGTGTGGAGGACGGCGAATGCCGGGACCACCTTTGAGCCCGTCTTCGACAACGAGGGCGCGGCCTCGATCGGCGTCGTCGTCCTGGACCCGAACAACCCCCATGTGGTGTGGGTCGGCACCGGCGAGAACAACGCGCAGCGCGCCGTGTCGTACGGCGACGGCGTCTACAAGTCCGTGGACGGTGGCGCGAGCTGGAGGAAGGTGGGGCTCGAGCGATCGGAGCACATCGGCGCCATCATCGTGGATCCCCGGGACTCGGACGTGGTCTACGTGGCCGCGCAGGGCCCGGTGTGGGCGCCGGGCGGCGACCGGGGCCTCTACAAGACCACCGACGGCGGGAAGACCTGGTCGAGGATCCTCGACGTCAGCGAGAACACCGGGGTGAACGAGGTCCATATGGATCCCCGCGACCCGGACGTGCTCTACGCCAGCGCGTGGCAGCGGCGGCGCCATGTGTGGACGTACATCGGCGGCGGGCCCGAATCGGCCCTGCACAAGTCCATGGACGCGGGCGTGAGCTGGGAGAAGGTCACGGCCGGGCTCCCCTCGGGCGACGTGGGGCGCATCGGCCTCTGCATCTCCCCGGCGGACCCTGACTACGTGTACGCCATGGTCGAGGCCGCCGGCGACGCGGGCGGCTTCTTCCGCTCGACCGACCGGGGCGGCTCCTTCCACAAGCGGAGCGGCTACGCCACCGTCGGCCTCTACTACACCGAGATCATGTGCGACCCGTTCGACCGCGACCGGGTGGTGTCCATGGACGTCTTCTCCCAGGTCACGGAGGATGGCGGGGCCACCTGGGGACGCTACGGGGAGCACCACAAGCACGTGGACAACCACGCGCTCTGGCTCGACCCGAAGGACCCGGACCACGCGCTCAACGGGAGCGACGGCGGCGTCTACGAGACCTGGGACGGGGCGAAGACCTGGCACTTCAAGGCCAACCTGCCCGTGACCCAGTTCTACAAGGTCGCCCTCGACAACGCGCTCCCCTTCTACAACGTCTACGGCGGCACGCAGGACAACTTCTCCCTGGCCGGCCCTTCGCGGACCACCAGCCAGCACGGGATCGTCAACGAGGACTGGGAGATCACCAACGGGGGCGACGGCTTCGAGAGCCAGGCCGACCCCACCGACCCGAACATCGTGTACGCCCAGTCCCTGTACGGCGGGCTGGTGCGCTACGACAAGGCGAGCGGCGAGATCGTCCCCATCCAGCCCCAGCCCGGGCTCGGCGAGCCGGGGCTCCGCTGGCAGTGGGACGCGCCGCTCCTCATCAGCCCCCACGCCCACACGCGGCTCTACCACGCCGCGCAGAAGGTCTTCCGCAGCGACGATCGCGGGAACTCGTGGCGGGTCGTGAGCCCGGACCTCACGCGCCAGCTCGACCGGAACACGCTCCCGGTGATGGGGAAGGTGTGGAGCGTGGACGCGGTGGCGAAGAACGCGTCCACCACCATCTACGGGAACATCGTCACCCTGGACGAGTCGCCGCTGAAGGAAGGGCTCCTCTTCGTCGGCACCGACGACGGGCTCGTCCAGGTCACCGAGGACGGCGGCGCCACGTGGCGGAAGATCGAGCGCTTCCCGGGCGTGCCCGAGCGCACGTACGTGAACATGGTCCTGGCCTCGCGCCACGACGCCAACACCCTGTTCGCCGCGTTCAACAACCACAAGAACGGGGACTTCAAGCCCTACCTCCTCGAGAGCACGGACCTGGGGAGGACCTGGACGTCCATCGCCTCCGACCTCCCCGAGCGGGGCTCGGTGTACAGCGTGGCGCAGGACCCGGAGGTGGCGGACCTCATCTTCGCGGGCACCGAGTTCGGCGCCTTCTTCTCCCGCGACGGCGGCGCCCGGTGGGTGAAGCTCACCGGCGGGGGCTTCCCCGTGGCCGCGGTGCGGGACCTGGCCATCCACCCGCGGGAGAACGACCTGGTGCTGGCCACCTTCGGGCGCGGGTTCTGGGTGCTCGACGACTACGCGCCGCTGCGCGAGGCCACCGCCGACGTGCTGGCGAAGGGCGCCCACCTCTTCGGCGCGCGCGACGCGCTCGTCTACGTGCCGTCGCGGCCGCTCGGCCTCTCCAACAAGTCGTTCCAGGGCGAGTCGTACTACACCGCTGCCAACCCACCCTTCGGCGCGGTCGTCACGTACTGGCTGAAGGACGGGATCGAGACGCTGGAGGAGCAGCGCCGGGAGGCGGAGAAGAAGCTCGCCGACGCGGGCCAGCCGATCCCGTATCCTTCGTTCGAGGCCATGCGCGCCGAGGACCAGGAGGAAGACCCCTACCTCCTCTTCACCATCTCCGACGACGACGGGAACGTGGTGCGCCGGCTCGAGACGGCGCCCAGGAAGGGCGTGAACCGGATCGCCTGGGACCTGCGCTGGCCCCCGGAGGTGCCGGTGGACCTGAGCGGCCCCGGCGAGGAGAACCCCTTCTCCGATCCCGACGTGGGCCCCCTGGTGACGCCCGGGACGTACACGGTGTCGCTCTCGAAGGTGGTGGACGGCGTGCCCCAGGCGCTGGCGGGCCCGCGCGAGCTCGAGGTGGTTCCGCTGAACACCGCCACGCTCGCGGCCGAGGACAAGGAAGCGCTCCTGGCGTTCCAGACGGAGGCGGGGGCGGCGTACCGCGAGATCCTCGCAGCGTCGCGGCGCCTGGGCGACGCGTCCGGACGCATCCGGCACTCGAATAAGGCCATCCGGCTCACGCCGGCGCTCCCCGAGGCGGTGCTGGCCGCCGCGGGCGGGGTTGATGGT
>JBFYZE010000046.1:0-2656 GCA_041309665.1 Gemmatimonadales bacterium
TGGGTGGCCGCGCGCGAGGGCGGCTCGCCGGCCCGCAGGGGGGAGGCGGCGGCGGAGGCGGGGAGGCTGGCCCTCGCCCGTGGGGACAGCGCCGCCGCGCGGCGGCTCCTGCTGGAAGGGCTCGAGGTGGGGCGTGGAGCCGCCCAGGCCCGGGCCGCCGCGTCGCTGCTCTCGTTCCGGGACACCGATCTAGCGCTTACGCTGCGCATCGCGGCAGCGCTCGACGGCGTGAACGACCGGGAGCCCGCCCTGAGCGCCTGGGACCGGGCCGAGCGCATCGCACGCGAGTCCGGCGCGTCGCTTCCGGACAGCGCCCGCCTCTTCCGGGCACGGCTCATGTCCACGGTGGCGTCGAGGCAGGCGGAGGCGCTGGAGGAGTTCCGCGCCCTCCGTGCGGACACCCGCGATCCCGGGGTCGGGGCCCTCAACCTGGAGCTCTGGGCTCGTCTGCGGGAGCGTCAGGGACGCAGGCGGGACGCGGAGACGATCCGGGGATGGCTCCTGGAGGAGTACCCGGGGAGCGCCCAGGCCGCCGAGGTGATGTGGGCCCGGGCGCAGGATGCCGAGGCCGCGGGACGGGTCGACGCCGCGCTGCGGGACTACGCCACGCTGGCCCAGCGGGCCCCGGATCACGCGCGCTCCGGGCAGGGGCGCATGCGCACCGGCCAGATCCTCCTGGGCCGGGGGGACCGGGCGGGTGCCGCGAGGGTCTGGGAGGCGTACCTGGAGGACTCCCCGGCCGGGCGCCGCTGGCAGGAGGCGTCGTACTGGGCCGCGCGGATGCGCCTGGAGCTCGGCCAGGAGGCCGACGCGCGCCGGATCCTGGCGCACCTCCACAGGGAGGACCCCGCCTCCTACTACGGCGTGATGGGAGCCGACCTGCTGGGCGAGCCCTACACGCTCTCGCTCCCCGAGGGGGACGCGCCGGCGCCTCCCCCGTGGCTGGGGGATGGGATGGCGAGGCTGCGTCTCCTTCAGGAAGCCGGCCTCACGGCGGGGGAGGAGGCCGAGGTGTCCCGGCTCACGGCGATGGCCCGGAGCTCGCCGGAAGCGCTCCTCTCTCTGGCCGAGGCGCTCGTGGAAGGCGGGTGGACCATCGAGGGGATCAACCTGGGGTGGGAGCTCCGGGAGGCTGGGGTCCCGTGGAACCGGCGCCTCCTCGCCCTCGTCTTCCCGTTCCCGTACCGCGAGTTGATCGTGCGGGAGGCGGCGGAGTGGGGGCTCGACCCGATCCTGATGGCGTCCCTCATCCGGCAGGAGTCGGCGTTCACGCCCGACATCCGGAGCTCGGCGGGCGCCGTGGGGCTCATGCAGGTCCTTCCCGGGACCGGCGCGGAGGTCGCCCGCCGCCAGGGGCCCGCCCGCTTCCGTGAGGGCTACCTCGAGGTGGCCGAGGTGAACCTCCACCTCGGGGCGGCCTTCTACCGGGACATGAGCCGGCGGTACGGCGGCGACCTCGTGCTCACGCTGGTGGCGTACAACGCGGGCCCGGCCCGGGCCACCCGCTGGCGGAGCTACCCGGAGATGGGCGACCCTGCGCGCTTCACCGAGCGCATCCCCTTCGACGAGACCCGGGGATACGTGAAGAACATCCGTCGCAACCTGGCCCTATACCGGATCCTGTACGGCGTGGACTGACGGCTGCCTGGGCCCCCGGGTCCTCCGGCCGCGGGACGTGCCTGCTATCTTGCACCTCCGGCATACCGGCAGCGCCGCCACCTCACCCTCCGACCCCGGCTCCGGTGGAGATACCTCCCAAGACCGCGCCGCGCATCTTCCTGGTGGACGCGTACGCGCTCATCTACCGGTCCTACTTCGCGTTCATCAATCGGCCCCTCACCAACTCGAAGGGCGAGAACACCTCCGCGCCGTTCGGTTTCACCTACTTTCTCCTGGACATCCTGGAGAAGATGCAGCCGGACTACCTGGCGGTGGTCTTCGACGCCGGCGACTCCTTCCGCGACGAGATCTTCCCCGACTACAAGGCGACCCGGGAGAAGATGCCCGACGACCTGCGCTCCAGCCTGGAGCAGGTGCGCGACATCATCGGGGGATTCCGCGCGGCGGTGGTCGAGCTGCCCGGGTACGAGGCCGACGACGTGATCGGGACGCTCGCGGTGAAGGCCAGGAGCGCCGGCCTGGAAGCGGTGATCGTGTCGGGGGACAAGGACTTCTACCAACTGGTGGGCCCCGGCGTGCACCTCATGAACCCCGGCCGTGGTGGCCCCGCCGGGGTGTCGGCCGAGTGGGTCGCCGAGGAGAACGCGTCGGCCAAGTTCGGGATTCCCCCGTCGCAGGTGGCGGACTATCTGGCGCTCATCGGCGACGCGTCGGACAACGTGCCCGGAGCCCCCGGAATCGGGCCGAAGACGGCGGTCAAGCTCCTGGAGGAGTTCGGATCGCTCGAGGCCATGCTGGAGCGCACCGCGGAGGTCCACCCGCCCCGGGCGCGCGCGTCGCTGGAGGAGAACGCAGACCAGGTCCGACTGTCCCGCAGGCTCGTCACGATCATGACCGACCTGCCCGTGGCGCTGGACCTGGACGAGCTGAAGGTCCTGGAGCCCGACGCCCCGCGTCTGCGGGACCTGTTCGTGGACCTGGAGTTCCGGCGCCTTGCGGAGCGCTACGCCGCGGAGGCGGGGAAGGCGGCCGCGGC
>JBFYZE010000047.1:0-3323 GCA_041309665.1 Gemmatimonadales bacterium
TCTTCCTCCTGGCCGGGGTCGCGCTGCTCGTGTGCGCCGGCCTCGCGGCCATGCTCGCGGGCGCGTACTCCATCTCCATCGCCGACGTGTGGGCCGTGGTGGCGGCACGGCTCCCGGGGGCCGATGCGTCGCCGGCCGATCCCGTCCACAGGACGGTGGTCTGGGAGATCCGGCTCCCGCGCATCCTCGTGGGCGCGCTCGTGGGCATGGGCCTGGCCACCGCGGGGGCGGTCTACCAGGGCGTCTTCCGCAACCCGCTGGTGGAGCCGTTCATCCTGGGCGTCTCGGCCGGGGCGTCGTTCGGCGCCTCCCTGGCGATCCTCCTGCCGGCCGTGGTCCCCAACCTCCAGGTGGGCGCGTTCGCCTTCGCGCTCCTCGCGGTGGCCATGGTCTACTTCAGCTCCCGCACCGGCGGCCGCAACCCCATCGTCGGCCTGATCCTCGCGGGCGTGATCGTGAACTCGCTCTTCCAGGCGCTCGTCTCCATCCTCAAGTACTCCTCCGACGACGCCGCGCTCAGGGCCATCGTCTTCTGGATCATGGGCGGCCTGTACTACGCGAGCTGGAGCGACGTGGCGGTCCTGCTCCCGGTGATGGCGGTGGGGACCGCGCTCATGTGGAGCCTGAGCTGGCGGCTGAACGTCCTGTCCATGGGCGACGAGGAGGCGCGTACGCTCGGCGTCAACCCGGAGCGCCTGAAGCTCGTGTTCGTCCTGTGCGCGACGCTCATGACCGCCGTGGCGGTGTCGGCGGTGGGGATCATCGCCTGGGTCGGGCTGATGATGCCCCACGCGGCGAGGATGGTGCTCGGACCGGACCACCGGTACGTGATCCCCGCCGCGGCCGTCATGGGCGCGACGTACCTGCTCGTGTGCGACACGCTCGCGCGCACGCTCACCGGCACCGAGATCCCCATCAGCATCGTCACGTCGATCGTGGGCGCCCCCTATCTCTTCTTCCTCCTCCGAACGCGGACCCGGTTCGCGTTCTCCGGGTGAGGGCGGGCCGTGCTCGAGATCTCCGGTCTCCACTTCGGCTACGGCGAGCGGGAGGTGCTCCGCGGCATCGACGCGAAGCTCCAGCCCGGCACGCTGTGCGGGCTCTTCGGCCCCAACGGCAGCGGCAAGACCACGCTCTTCAAGTGCTGCCTGAAGCTGCTGGCCACCCCGGCGGGCACGGTCCACATAGACGGGCTCGACGTGGCGGGGCTGTCGGCGGGCGAAATGGCCCGGCGCGTGGCGTACGTCCCCCAGGAGCACGACTCGCCCTTCCCGTACCTCGTGAAGGAGATCGTGCTGATGGGGCGCACGCCCCACATGGGGCGCGGCCTCTTCGAGATCCCCGAGGCCGACCGCGAGGCGGTGGCCGAAGCCCTGGATGCGGTGGGGATCGGCGACCTCGCCGACGCCCGGTACGACCAGCTCTCGGGCGGGCAGCGCCAGCTCGTCCTGGTGAGCCGCGCCATCGCGCAGCGGACGCCGCTCATCGTCCTGGACGAGCCCACCTCCGCCCTGGACTTCGACAACCAGGTCAGGATCTGGCGCATCCTCCACAGGCTGGCCATGGAGGGGACGACGGTTCTGGCGTGCAGCCACGATCCCAACCACGTGGCGTGGTTCTGCGACCGCGTGCTCGTGCTGGATCGTGGCAGGATCGTCGTCGACGGGTCTCCGGAGGCGGCCATCACCGAGTCCACCATCCGCTCGCTGTACGAGGAAGCCTGCCAGGTGAGCCGGATCAACGGCCTCCCGGTGGTGATCCCCGGGTTCGCCGGGAGCCACAGGATGAGAGCGCCGATGGCGTCCCGGATCCGATGATACGGCACCGGCGGCCCGGCGCCGTGCTGGAGTTCCTGGGGATGGCCCTCGTGGCGGCATCCGGCGCGTGCTCGCCGGGCCCCGGGGGCGGCGGCCTCGCAGCGGGGGACGAAGGCGGCGCAGCCGGGGGCAATGGCGACCGCCCCGCCCCCGCCACCCGGATCGTCGTGGACAGCCGCGGCGTGGAGGTGCAGATCCCCGCCCACCCGGCGCGGGTGGCCACCGTCAGCGACGGCCTCGTCGAGGAGGTGATGATCGTCCTCGGCGTGGCGGACCGGCTGGTGGGGATCGGCTCGACCTGCCTCGTGCGCGAGTTCGGGTACCAGTACGAGACGGCTTCGGGGGAGACCTTCTCGGTGGAGGGCGGGATGAACCCCGCGCGGTTCCTCCGGCCCGCGCTCGCGGATCTCCCCCACTTCGTGGCCCCCGGCACCGAGCCCAACTACGAGACGCTGGCGGCGCTGGAGCCGGATCTGCTCATCATCGACATGGGCGCGTGCACGCTCCCGTGGATGAGCGACCCCGAGGCCATGCGCCGCGGTCTGGAGCGCCTCCGGTCGCTGGGGATCCCCACCGTCGTGCTCCAGGGCCCGAACTCCGGCGGCGAGCCTGGCCCGGAGGGCCTCACGGGCGTGCTGCGCGTCCTCGGCGACGTGTTCTCGCAACCCGAGGAGGCGGCACGGCTCGCCGCGACGCTGGAGGAGCCCGTCCGATGGGTGCGTGAGCGCACCCGGGGCATCCCCGCGAGCGGGAAGGCGCGCGTGCTCCTCCTCGGCCTCGACCCGCGGGTGCGCGGCCAGGGGACGGTGGGCCGCGCGTTCGGGACCTCCGACGTCCAGTCGTTCTTCCTGGAAGAGATCGTCGGGGCCACCAACGCGTGCGCCACCCGCGCCAGCACGATCCTGAGCCTGGAGCAGCTCTTCGCGATCGACCCCGACGTGATCGTCCTCCCCACGTCGAACGGCTACCACCCCCCCAGGGAGCTGCTCGAGGGCCCCTCGTTCCGGAACCTCCGCATGCTCCGGGCCCTCCAGGACCGGAAGGTGGGTGCGCTGGCGTGGAGCCCGTGCAACTGCGACAAGCGCCTCGAGTACCCCCTGGACGTCCTGATCATGGCGAAGACGGTGTACCCGGAGCTCTTCTCCGACCTCGACCTGGGAGACGCCATCCTCCGCTTCTACCGGGACGTGTACGGAGCGGACGAGGAGACGGCGCTGGGCCTGCTCCGGGCGCAGTGGCTGGAGTGGACGCTGGGCTAGCCCCGGGACGCCCGGCAGCCCCGCCTCCCTGAAGATCCCTTCATCTTCCCCTCACGGGCCCTTCACCGTCGGACGGTGAGCTTCGTCGGGAATCGTTGGATCCCCGACGGAGAGCGCACGTGACATCGCACGCACCGAGGTGGGCACCGGCCGCGACGGCCCTGACGCTTCTCGGCCTCGCGGCGCCGGAGGCCCCGGCGCAGTCGACGACGCCCCCCGGCGCGGACTCGCTGACGCTGCCCACCCT
>JBFYZE010000048.1:0-5239 GCA_041309665.1 Gemmatimonadales bacterium
GATGGGTGCCGCGGATGCAGCCGGCGCGAACGCTGGCGCCGCCGAAGCCACAGCAGCGGGCGGCACCGCCGCCCGCTGCACCTCGGCCGCCCCGGCCGAGGCCACCGGCGCACCCTCGTCCTTCACCCGCAGCGTGCGCTGCACCACCTCCAGTTCCGGAGCCACGTACCCCGTGACCCGGGAGAGCCATGCCGCCCACGCACCCGGGTCGGCGACACGGTGGTGGAATCCCAGGTCGGCGATGGCGCGACGCTGGCCGTCCGGCGGCGGCGTCCAACGCAGGATGCTCATGGCGATCTGCGACCCGAACCCGGCGCCCAGGCGCAGCACGTAGCGCACAGGGTAGCTCCCGCCCTTCGACAGGTTCAGCACGCCCAACTCCGGGTCCACCTCGCGGAAGTTGGGCACCGGCGGGACGATTCCCGTCTCCAGCATCTTGACCGCCAGGGTGTCCTCCACCGCGACGCCCATGGCGTGGCCGGTGTACCCCTTGGTGTTGGCGATCACGATGGAGTCCATGTCGGGGCCGAACACCTTGCGCAGCGCGTGCACCTCGGCGCTGGCGCTCCCGCCCCGCGCCGGCGTGTATGTCTCGTGGGAGACGAACACCGCCTCCCTCGCCAGCTCGCGACGACTGATTCCCCAGCGGACCTCGAACTCGCCGACGAGCTTTTCCATCACGCCGACGATGTGCTCCACGTCCAGGCGGCTCCCGTGGTACGCGCTGTTCGCGATCACGGTGCCCATGACCTCGCAGATGGGCCACACGCCGCGCTCGGCGGCTGCGTCCAGGTCCTCCACCACGAGCGCGGCGCCGCCCATCCCGATGATCATGCCGTGCCTGCGCCGGTCGAACGGGACCGCCGCGTCCTCCACGCGGGCGTCGGTGGCCGCCACGCCGGAGGCCACGAACCCGGACGAGAACCAGGGGAACATGTCGTCGGTGGTCGGGTCGTCGGCCGTGATCACGATCACGCGCCGGCAACGCCCCTGCCGGATCAGGTCCTGGGCCAGCCCCACGGCCTGGGTGCCGGTGGCACACGCCCCGTTCGTGGCGAAGTTGGGGCCCCGGGCGCCGATGTACTCGGCGAACTGGGAGTGCCCCATGTTGAGCACCTGGAACAGGAAGCGGCGGTCGAAGTGGTACGGGTTGGCCTCCAGCTCCTCCTCCACGGCCGCGATGCGCGCGTCCAGCTCGGCGGCGGCGGGCCCGTCGCCCACCAGGGCGCGGGACGCCTGCAGCTCGGCCAGCCGGTCACGCCGGTTCTTGTCCTTCCAGTAGTCCTCGAGAATGCGCACGAAGAAGTCGTAGCCAGGCCAGGCCGACCCGAAGACGATGGCGGTGTCGTCACGCATGTCGTCGGGAAGCCCCCAACCCAGGGGGAGCTTGGTCCCGGTGCTGGTGGTCCTGTAGCGGCGCACCAGCGGGATCCCGGCGTCGCGCAGCGCGTCGATCCCCGCGGCGATGGCCAGCCGGGTGACCCAGTCCAGCGCCCCCAGCCGCTCCTCGGGGAACCCGTACTCCTCCACCAGGTCCAGCTTGCCGGCACGGCCGGCGAGCTTGATCACGTCTTCGGGGTCGGTGATGGTCTCGAAGCGCGCCGCGCCCTCGGAGCTCTTCACGAGGCGGGTGATGCGCCGGTCCAGGACCGAGTCGCGCAGGTCCTCCGGCACGGTCGAGATGAACACGTCTCCGCGCATGACCCTCGCCAGGGTCTCCTCGTCGAACATCCGCTCGGTGCCGGGGAGCCCCACCGCCGCGCCGGTGATCCCGATGCGGGGCGGCGCCTTCTCACGGGCTGCTCCACCGGAGTAGAGCTCGAAGCTCTTGTCGAGGAAGTCGGAGAACATGCGCCCCAGGGTGACGTAGCGGTCCTCGGGCGCGGACGCTCCTGAGGGCGCTGTGCCGGTGCGCGCCGCAGGAATGGAGGGTGCGCCAGCGGTGGGGGCTACCTCCGTGGGTGCGGCGGCCTGCGAACGGACCACCGGCGCAGTCGGTGCGGCGGCGCGGATCCGCGGTGCCGGAGCCTCCGCGCGCTCGGCCTCGCCGCGCACCTCGGGCACACCGTGCCCCAGCCCCAGGGCCCAGAGCCCGCACAGCGTGCGGTTCACCTGCACCACGTCCGGGGTCTTGGGGTGGTTGGTGAAAAGCACGGAGACGCCCTCGCGGCCGCCCACCACGTCCTCCGCCATCCCGTACAGGGCCCGCTTCGGGCCCATCTCCACGAACACGCGGCACCCGGCGTCGTAGAGCGCGTTCAGTCCCTTCACCCACTGTACCGGCGAGCCGATCTGCCGGCCGAGGAGCTCCACCATCCTCTCCTTGGCGTCGGGCCCGGTCGGGTAGAGCCCGGCGTCCACGTTGGCCACCACGGGGATCCGGGGCGCGCGCAGGCCGAGCCCCCTCAGCACGTCGCGCAGCGGTGCCGCCGCCGGTTCCACGATGCGGGTATGGAACGCATGGCTCACGGGAAGCTGGATCACCTTCATCCCCGCTGCCTGCAGCGCGGCCGTGGCGGCCTTCACCCCAGCGGTCTCGCCCCCGATCACGCACTCCTTGGTGGAGTTCACGTTCGCCACCACCACGTAGCCGTCCACACCCTCCACGATGCGGTTCACGTCGTCGAGGGGACCGAACACTGCGGCCATGAGGCCGTTGTCCCCCAGCGCCAGGCGCGTCATGGCATCGCCGCGGGCGGCCACCGCCACCAGCGCATCCCCGAGGGGCATGCCTCCGGCGGCCACCAGGGCACCGTACTCGCCCAGGCTGTGCCCCATGACCATGTCGGGCTCGATCCCCCACGCCGTGAAGAGCCGGGAGAGAGCCGTGTCCACGGTGAGCACCGCGGGCTGGGTGATCGCCGTCTGCTTCAGGGCCTCCTCGGCCGCGGCCACCCGGGCCGGATCGCTCGAGTCCACGAAGATCTTGGCGCTCAGGGGCACGCCGCCCAGGAGGGGGGTCATGACCCGGTCGGCCTCGTCGAACGTCTCCTGCACGATGGGCTCGGCGGCCCTGAGCCCGCCGAGCATCCCGACGTACTGGGACCCCTGCCCGGGAAAGAGGAACGCCACCTTGCCCGGCGTCGGGCCCCGGCCCAGGTACGCGCCCTTGTTCCGAAGTGCCTTCCAGCGCCCCTCGTCGTTCGCCTCGAGGGCCGCAACCACCTTCTCGGCCAGCTCGGCCAGCTCCCCGGCGTCGCCGAAGTCCAGCGCCACGCGCACGTTCGCGCGCAGGTCGGCCTCGCCGGGCGCCGCCGGTGGGGGTGCCCACCCCGTCCTCGCCTTCGCCGCGATGTCGCGCAGGCGCGCGGCAACCCCCGCGGAGTCGGCGCCGCCCACGAGGAGCGCGCCGCGGAGCGGCGCCTTGAGGGTTGGCATCTCAGCCCCCTGCACCGTCGCCTTCTTCGGCCGGTGCCGCCCGGGCACGTATTCCTCCAGGACGAAGTGGAAGTTGGTCCCTCCGAAGCCGAACGAGCTCACGCCGGCGCGGCGCACGCCGTCCCCGGCGATCTTCTCCCACGGGCGGAGCTCCGTGCTCACGCGGAACGGCGAGCACGGGAAGTCGTACGCGGGGTTGGGCGCGGGGAAGTTGGCGCTGGGCACGAGCGTCTTGTGGTGCAGCGCCAGCGTGGCCTTCATGATCCCCGCGGATCCGGCGCCGGCCTTGAGGTGCCCGAAGTTCGACTTCACCGACCCGAGGGCGATGGATCCCGCCGGGAACCCCATGCTCCCGAACACCAAGTCCAGCGCCTCCAGCTCCGCCACGTCCCCCACCTTGGTGGAGGTGCCGTGTCCCTCGATCAGGTCGCCGGCGGCGGGTGCCACGCCGGCCCGCTCCCACGCCCGCGCCACCGCGAACTTCTGACCCGCGGGGTTGGGGGCGGTGATTCCCTTCCCCTTGCCGTCGCTGGAGCCACCCATGCCCACGATGACGGCATAGATCCTGTCGCCGTCGCGCTCGGCGTCGGCCAGGCGCTTCAGGAGGAACACGGCGGCACCCTCCCCCATCACGAACCCGTCGGCCCCCTCGGCGTACGGGCGGCTCCCGGTGGCCGAGAGCGCGCCGATCTTGCAGAACTTCACGAACGTGGACGCGTTCATGTTGGCATCGATGCCGCCGGTGAGGACCGCGTCGTAATCGCGCTGGACCAGCCCCTCCACGGCGGCGGTCACGGCCGCCATGGCCGAGGCGCACGCTGCGTCCGTGATGAAGTTGGGACCCTTGAAGTCCCACAGCGCCGCCACGCGCCCCGCCGTGATGTTGCCCAGCTCACCGGGCATGGTGTCCTCGTTGATGTCCGGGAGGCGGCCACGCACCCCCGCGAGCATCTCCTCGAAGACGGCGCTGCGCACGTCCGCAGGCAACGCGCGGAACGAGGGAGACCTGGTCAGCTCCTCCCCGAACTCGGGGAAGAGGATGTGGGCCGAGGACAGCAGGTGGTTGTCGCCCCCGAGGGCGTTCCCGAAGATGACCGCCACGTTCTCGGGGTCCAGCGGACGCTGGGGATACCCGTAGTCCTGGAGCGCCTCGCGGCAGGCGCCGATGGCCCAGCGCTGGGCCAGGTCCATCTGCGCCGCCACCCGGGGCGGAATCGGCAGGCGCCAGGCCATGGGATCCCACGGATAGTCGCGCACCCACCCGCCGATCTTCGAGTAGGTCTTGAGGGGCGCCTTGGGGTCCGGGTCGTAGTAGAGCGCCGGGTCCCAACGGTCGGTGACGTCGCTGACGCTGTAGCGCCCTGCGGTCAGGTTGGCCCAGAACGCGGGGGTGTCGGGCGCGTCCGGGAGGATGGTTCCCACCCCGACGATGGCGACGACGCGGTCCGTTTCCATGGTCATGCCTCGATGCTCGTGTACAGGGCCCTCGCGACCCGGTCCATGTCCTCGACGAGCCCGGCCTGCGCCTCGTGCAGCGCGGCGAGACCCAGCGCCTGCTCGAACGCCGGCCGCTCCGCCGGGCTGACCCCGTCGGCGCCGATGGCCCAGCGCATCCCCTCGCCGGCGAGCCTGGCTGCCGTGTCCCGGGCGTTCACCCGGCCGGCGGCCGCCAGCCCCTCCGGGGACAGCCGAGCGACCGCCTTCTCCGGGAGCTTCCCGGCCAGCGCCGTCGCGGCGCGGCGGGCCAGCGCGCCCGCCCCCTCCACCCGGGCGATGAGCTCGCCCAGCCGGAAGAGGACGTGCTGGTGGCGGGTGAGGCGCTGCACCCGCGCGCGCTCCAGCAGCTCGGCCAGCGCGCGGG
>JBFYZE010000049.1:0-5340 GCA_041309665.1 Gemmatimonadales bacterium
GCTTCCGCTGGCGGGGCCACGACGTGGCCCTCTCCCTCCCCGGGCGTCACGCGGTGCTCGACGCCCTGCTGGCGCTGGCGGTGGCGGAGCACCTGGGCGTCCCGGCGGGGGCCGCCGCGGAGGGCGTGTGCGCGGTGGGCGCCGGCGCCATGCGCGGCGAGGTGCGCCGCGTGGGCGGCCTGACGGTCCTCGTGGACTGCTACAACGCCAATCCGCCCAGCGTCCGCGCCGCGCTCGACCTCTTGGCCGAGCGCGCAGGCGGGAGCAAGGTGGCGGTCCTGGGGAGCATGCTGGAGCTCGGCGCGGCCTCGGCGGCGCTCCATGCCGAGGTGCTCCGCTACGCCCTCTCCATGCGTCTCGGCCTCGTGGTGGCCATCGGCGCCTTCGCCGACGCAGCCTCGGGGATCCACGACGCCCGGATCGTCACCTCGACCGACTGGAAGAGCGCGTATCCCGCGCTCCGTGACCGGCTGGAGGGGGAGGAGGTGGTGCTCCTGAAGGCCTCCCGGGGCGTGGCCCTGGAAGGGATGCTTCCGCTCCTGGCCGCCGACTTCGGCGCTGCCCTGGTCGAGGAGGCCTGATGCTCTTTCATCTGCTCCCCCAGTTCGCCGACGTCCACATCGTGTTCAACCTCTTCCGCTACATCACGTTCCGGGCGGCGGGGGCGGTGGTGACGTCGCTCCTGGTGGCGTTCGTGGTCGGTCCGGCCATCATCCGCTGGCTCCAGCGGCTGCGCGTGGGCCAGGTCGTCCGCGAGGACGGGCCGCAGACCCACCTGGGCAAGGCGGGCACGCCCACCATGGGGGGCGTGATCATCATCCTGGCGGCGACGCTGTCCACGCTGCTCTGGGCCGAGCTCACCAACTGGTACACGGTCCTGACCCTGGGCGCCCTCCTGTGGATGGGGGGCATCGGCTTCCTGGACGACTACCTCAAGGTCGTCCGCAAGCACCCGCAGGGGCTGGTGGGCCGCTACAAGATGGCGGGACAGTGGGCCTTCGGCCTCGCGCTGGGGGCGCTGCTGATCTGGAACCCCATCTCGCAGGACCCCAGCTCCGTGACCGGAGTGCCGTTCTTCTCCGGTTGGGCGGCGGTGTTCTGGGCGCCGGCCTTCGTGGTGTTCGTGGCCATCGTGGTGTCCGGGACCTCCAACGCGGTGAATCTCACCGACGGCCTCGACGGGCTGGCTGCGGGGCTGTCGGGGATCGCGGCGGTGACCTTCGGCGTGCTGGCCTACGTCACCGGGCGCGTGGACATGTCCCGGTACCTGGGCCTGTTCTACCTGCCCGGGTCCGGGGAGCTGGCCATCTTCGCCCTGGCCCTGGCCGGCGGCGCGCTGGGCTTCCTGTGGTTCAACGCCCATCCCGCCGAGGTCTTCATGGGCGACACCGGGTCGCTCGCCCTGGGCGGCGCGATCGGCGTCATGGCCATCCTCCTCAAGTCGGAGTTCCTGCTCGTCATCGTGGGCGGCGTGTTCGTCATGGAAGCCGTCTCGGTGATGCTGCAGACCTCGTGGTTCAAGTACACGGCCCGCCGGTACGGGAAGGGCCGCCGGATCTTCAGGATGGCCCCCATCCATCACCACTTCGAGAAGCTCGGCTGGGCCGAGACCAAGGTCGTGGTGCGTTTCTGGATCCTGGGTGTGCTCTTCGCGATGGTCGCGTTCAGCACGCTGAAGATCCGATAGCGGACAGGATGCGCACGAATCATGACACCTGTGGTCGTGGACGGCGCGATGGAGTTGAGCGGAGCCAGGGTCGCAGTCATCGGCCTCGGTGCCAGCGGTCAGTCCGCTGCCCGGTTGGCCCTTTCGAGAGGAGGACAGGTCTATGTCTCGGATTTGCGTGCTGATGCCCAGACTTCAGCTGGTGGAGCCGAGCTCCGGGCTCTGGGCGCCGACGTGGAATGGGGAGGACACGACATCGAGCGACTGGCGCGGGCCGACCTCGTCGTCGTCAGTCCCGGAATCCCCCCGCACGCTCCGGTGCTCCGGGCGCTCCGCGCGCGAGGAGTCCGCTGGATCAGCGAGCCCGAGCTCGCCGTTCGGTTCTTCAAGGGTCCACTGATCGCGATCACCGGAACCAATGGAAAGACGACGACGTCCCTACTGGTGGCGCATCTGCTTCAAGCGGCAGGACTGCGCGCGGCGGTCGGCGGTAACGTGGGCGGCGGGTTCGCGCCTGCGGCCTCCGACCTCGCGCTCCGCGCCGACGCGCCGGACTGGTACGTGCTGGAGATGAGCTCCTTCCAGCTCGGGAGCATCGAGCGCTTCCGCCCCGACATCGGGGTGGTGACGAACCTGTCCCCGGACCACCTGGACTGGTACGCGGACGTGGAGGCGTACTACGCCGACAAGGCGCGCCTCTTCGACAACGCCGATGCCTCGAGCCGCTGGGTGCTGCGTGCGGACGACGCGCGCACCCGCGCCCTCCCCGGGGACGCCCCCGGGACCCGGTACGGCTTCGCGCCGGACGCCGGCGAGGGCGTCCACGCGTTCCTGCGTGACGGAGCGCTCGTGCTCTCCCTGGACGGTGCCGAGGACGTGCTCATGGAGGCGGACGCATTCCCCCTCCTGGGCGGGCACAACCACATGAACGCGCTGGCGGCCGCCCTCACGGCGCGTCTGGCTGAGGCCTCGGTGGAGGGCATCGTGCGCGGGCTCGGCACCGCCCAGCCGCTCCCCCACAGGTTGCAGCCGGTGGGGGAAGGGCGGGGGATCCTCTGGGTGAACGACTCCAAGGCCACGAACGTGGCCGCGACCAAGAGCGCCCTGGAGAGCCTCACGCGCCCCGTGGTCCTCCTGCTCGGTGGGAAGGACAAGGGGGAGGACTTCCGTCCCCTCCGCTCCGCCCTCGGCGGCGTGCGCGCGGTGGTCGTGTTCGGCGCCGCGGGGCCGCGCATCGCCGCGGAACTGGAGGGGGCCGCCGACCTCACGCTCCTGGACGCCGTCTTCCCGGAGGTGGTGCGCCGGGCGGTGGAGCGTGCCCGGGAGGGGGACATCCTCCTCCTGTCCCCGGCCTGCTCCAGCTTCGACATGTTCGAGAACTACGAGGACCGGGGCCGGCAGTTCGGCGCCCTGGCCGGGGAGCTGGCCTGATGGCGGCCCGCCCTCTCGACATCGCGCCCGCCGGGCCCGTCACCCTCCCCGACGCGGGGCTGGGGCGGGGCTGGGAGCCGACCGCGGTCGTGCTCCTCACGCTCCTCCTGGTGGCGTTCGGGCTGGTGACGCTCTACAGCGCCTCCTCCGTGCTGGCGTGGCGCCAGGATCTGCCCGACACCTACTTCGTCCTCCGCCAGGCCGGCGGCGTGGCCTTCGGGCTGGTGCTCCTCACCGTCTGCGCCCTGGTCCCCTACGAGCGCTGGTCCCGCTGGGCCTGGCCCATGATCTGGACCTCGGCGGCGCTCCTCCTCCTCACGGTGCTGCCGGGAACCGAGGCCATCGCGCCCGAGGTGAACGGCGCGCGCCGGTGGCTGCGCATCGCGGGGATCGGCATCCAGCCCTCGGAGCTGGCCAAGATCGCGGTCATCGTGTGGACCGCGACCATCGCCGTGAAGAAGCGGGACCACTTCCAGAGCCTGACCACGGGGCTCGGGCCCTTCTTCCTGGTCTGGGGGGTGGTGCTCGTCCCCATCCTGCTCCAGCCCAACCTGTCCACGGCCATGGTCATCGCCGCGCTGGGGCTCCTCGTGATCTTCACCGCCGGCGCCCGCGTGGCCCACTTCGGGTTCCTCGCCCTCCTCGTGCTCCCCTTCGTGCGCCAGCAGCTGGAGGTGGGGTTCCGCGCCGACCGCATCGAGGCGTTCATGAATCCGGCGGCCGATCCGGACGGGGCGGGCTTCCAGCTCCTGCAGTCGCTGGTGGCCGTCGGCTCCGGCGGCGTCACCGGGGTGGGCTTCGGCGAGGGGCGGCAGAAGTTCGGGTTCCTCCCGGAGGCCCACAACGACTTCATCTTCGCGATGGTGGGCGAGGAGTGGGGACTGGTGGGGATCGTGCTCCTCGTGTCGACCTACCTGGCGCTCATCCTCGTGGGCTTCCGCATCGCCGCCCGGGCTCCCGACCTCTTCGGGGAGCTCCTGGCGGTCGGGATCACCAGCCTGATCGCCCTCCAGGCGACGCTGCACATGGCCGTGGGCCTGGGGCTCGTGCCCACCACGGGGGTAGCGCTCCCATTGTTCTCGTACGGACGCTCCGGCCTGCTGGCCACGCTGGCGGCGCTGGGGATCCTGGTCTCCGTGGCCCGGGCCGCCCCCGGGGGGAGGCTGGCCCGTGCCTGACGCGGCGCTCGTTCGGGTCGTCTTCTCCGGCGGAGGCACCGGTGGACATCTCTACCCGGCGCTGGCCCTGGCCGACGCCCTGGTGGAGCTGCGCCCCGACGTGCGCCCCTTCTTCGTGGGCGCATCCCGCGGGGTCGAGGCCGCCATCCTGCCGCGCCGCGACGTGGACCACGCCCTCCTTCCGGTGGAGGGCTTCGCCCGCGGCGGCGGGCTCGCCGGGGTGCGGGCCCTTCCCCGCCTGGGCGTGTCGCTCCTCCAGGTGGCCGACCTCTTCCAGGCGCTGCGCCCGGAGGCGGTCGTGGTGACCGGCGGATACGCCGGCGGGCCCGCGGGGATCGCCGCCGGCGCCAGCCGGACGCCGCTGGTCCTGCAGGAGCAGAACGCGGTACCCGGCGTCACCACCCGCCTCCTCTCCCTGTGGGCGAGCCAGGTCCACGTGGCGTTTCCCGAGGCGGTGGACCGGCTTCCGCGCCGCGCCCGGCCCCGGACGGTTATGAGCGGGAACCCGGTCCGCCCCGCTCCCGCCGTGGACCGGGATGAGGCGCGCGCGTCGCTGAGCCTCCCCGCCCAGGGACTGCTGCTCCTGGTGGTGGGAGGGAGCCAGGGCGCCCTGGCCCTGAACCGGACGCTGGCCGAGGCGGTGCGGCAGGTGGAGAGCGGGGAGCTGCCCCGCGTCGAGGGCCTCTCGGTCCTCTGGTCCACCGGGCCCCGGCACCACGCCGACGCGCTTGCCGCCCTGTCTGCCGCCGGCGACCCCGCGTGGGTGCGCGCCGTCCCCTACATCGACGAGATGCCCTCGGCTCTGGTGGCCGCGGACCTCGCGGTGAGCCGGGCGGGCGCCATGGCGACGGCGGAGCTCCTCAACCACGGCCTCCCCGCGGTCCTGGTGCCCCTTCCCACGGCCGCGGCCGACCATCAGACGAAGAACGCCGTCGCCCTGGTGGCCGCCGGCGCCGCCGTCCTGGCTCCCGAGCAGGGACTGTCGGGGAGTGGGCTCTGGGCCCACGTGACCCGCCTTGCCGGCGACCCCGGGCTGAGGGCTGCCATGACCGCCGCCGCCCTGAG
>JBFYZE010000050.1:0-3247 GCA_041309665.1 Gemmatimonadales bacterium
ACCCGGCGTCCGCCGAGACCTGGGCCGGGTATGAACCCGTCAAGTCCTTGATCTGCGAAAGCTTCCGCGAAGAGAAGACCCCCCGACAGTACCCGGGAAGCAGCAGCGCGGTCATCATGGCCGGACGTGTGGGGCGCGCCTTCACTCGGCCGGCCAGACCCACCCGATGCGTGGAAGGGGGACTGCCGATCGACAACTCACGGGCGTGAAGAGGCGCGCCCATGGTAGGGCGGGTATCCGCGCAGCTCGGCGTAATGGGCGTAAATGGCCGACAGATCCAGCTCGTCACAGAGCGCGGGCATACCCGCAACCCTGTCGCGACGGGCGCGCCCGCGCTCTCTCATGTCGGCGGGGAGGCAGATCCTCCCCGCGTGGGCCGATCGCGGCATCCCCCGGACCCCGCTCCCGCGGCGGAGCCTTGGCGAAGCCGGGGAGGCCCACGAACGGCCGCTGGCGCGGCCTCCCCTCCTCGCCGCCTGCGAAGGCGTCGGTCACAATGCACCATTCAATCCTGTTGTCGTAAGTCGTTTATTCATCGGGCACCAGCAGGAGCTGACCTTCAGGACATCCCCCCTGCGGCAGCCTGCCGTGCGACTTCAGGGCGCGGACAAGAGCCCGGACACGAGGGGAATCGAGTTGTTCGCGCTCGACCCGCCATGGAGCGAAGGTCGCCACCTGGTTTCTCCGGATGGCCCCGACCCGCTCGAGCCCCAGCAGTCCGTTACGGCTGATCCCGAGGTAGGCCGCCGCCTCGCTCATGGTGAGCGTGGTCGCCACCGGGGGCCGTTCAGAGATCGCGATCTTCTGGCTTTTGCGGAACTGACGTGTCCGCTCCTCGGTCCACGGCAGTCCTTGCGGCGTCTTCATCGCGTGCATGTTCAGCACGCGGGCGGCCTCCCCGTCCCCGATGCCGTCCAGGGCCAGCTTGCGGACCAGCTCGATCAGGTCCGGATCGGCGGCATTCCCGCGCCGGCGGTCATACTTCTTCACATGGATGCGGGTGTGCGCTCCCCCCTGCCAGTGGAGAATGAGTTCGAGCCTCCGGTCCTCCGGCTGGACTTCGACCAGGATCTCCTTCAGCGCTGCGCGCAGAAGGGCCTTCTTCAGCCGGGGATCCGCATCGGGGTGGTTCCACACCGCGGGGAAGCGGGTCGCCAGCTCTTCGATCCGGCGGCGCTGCTCCTCGGTCAGACGAGGCGCGTGGTCTCCAGCCTTTTCGAGACGATCCCGAGCTTCCTGGAGAGCCTTCAGCTTCTCGTTGAGCCGGGTCTCGAGCGTGTCGGCCACGAGCCGGTTCTTCGGGTCCACGAGGTCGAACTGCTCGAAGGCCCGGTTGGCCTCGTACCGCGCGGCGTTCACCGCGAGGCGCAGACCCTCGAACCGTTGTTGCCGTTGTTGCTCGCTCTGCTCGAAGGCCGCCACGGACGCTTTCAGGACGAGCGGCTCGAGAGCCCGGCAGAGTTCCTCTCCGACCCGCCGATCGACCTCCGTGGCCCCGAATGACAGGCAACGTTGCGAGCCCTTGGCGTGACCACCGTCACAGCTGTAAAGGGCGCTCATCGTCTTGCGCTTGTAGCTGACCTGCAGGCGGCCGCCGCACTGGCGGCAGCGCAGGAGACCGGTGAGCAAGGCCAGCCCTTCGCGGATCGCACCCATGTTGTCGTCCGTCCTCAACCGGGCACTATTCTCCGTGATCCGGGCGACGTTGGCCACGATCCGCGCCAGCGGGACGTAGGCCGGGTGATGGTCCTCGATCCACACGCGGCCCGGGGCGAGGCTCGCCGAAGGCCTCTTCTCCCGTTTGACGAGACGCCCGTCCTGGTACTCGATGGCGGTGCTGCGTCTCCCCCACGTGTAGACTCCGGCGTAGATCGGATGGACGAGGAGTCTCCCGAGGGTGGAGGCGGTGGGAACCTTCCAAGTGATCGGCGACCCCGCGCCCGGCTTCCGGGTGGGGAAGAGAGTGCCGTGGTCGCGGTACCACAGAGCCAGTTGCCGGACGCTGCTGCAGCGGTCGAACTGGTCGAAGAGCTCCCGGATGGCGGCCGCGACGCGCTGGTCGGGGTCCAGGACGATCCGGTGCTCCAGGTCGTGGACATAGCCAGGCGGAAGAAGGGCGCGCAGTTCGCCGCGGGCGGCCTTGGCCTCGGTGCCGGCACGCATGCGGATCCTCAGGATCTGGAGTTCGTTCTCGGAGATCACGCCTTTGAAGCCGAGGACGAGGCGATCGTCGGGCCGGACGAGGTCGTAGATCTGGTCGTGGTCGGCGATGAGCGTGCCGAAGAACCCGCACAGCTCGAAGAGCTGCGCCCAGTCTTTGGAGTTTCGGGAGAGTCTGGAGGCATCCTGGCACAGGACGATGCCGACCTCCTTCATGCTGATGCGGGTGGTCAGTTCGCGGAAGCCGGGGCGATCGGCGAAACCGGCGGCAGAGACTCCGAGATCGTCGTCGATGAGCAGGGGCTGCGGCCAGCCGAGGGCGATGGCCCTCTCGCGGAGCCCCACTTGGAGGCGGGTACTCTCGGTGTGGCTGCGTACCTGCGTCTCGGTGGACTGCCGGACGTACACGACGGCCAGTCGGGCCCGATGGCCGGGGGTGATGCGGTGATCAGCGTCGCCGGTCATGGGTTTCGCCCTCCGTCGTGCTTCCCTTGTCCTTCCCGAGCACTTGGAGAAGGAGCGCGCCCATGGCCTTCACGGCTTTCGCGGCGACCTCGGGCGGGAGGACGATCTCTTCGTCGGGAGCCGCCAGAAGCAGTTGTCGTTCCCTTCGGCGCATCGCGTTGACCCTCCCTGAGCACAGAACTCGCGGGCATCTTGTCCGCCGGGGAGGACACGGGATGGAAGGGATGCTCGAGCAGGCTGGCGACTTCGAGGAGAGCGGCGCAGGAGACGAGGGGGAGATCGGTGAGGTGAAGGAGGGCGGCAGCCGGCTCGGTCATCCATGCGGGTACGACCAGCCGGTGCTCGGCCAGATCGACCCAGAAGACCGCCGGCGGCTTGCTGCGGACGAAGAAGGGCACGAACCGCTGCCCGGCTTGCGGGTGAAACGGGTAGTGGATGGTGATCGTCGGATCACCGGTCTTGTGATGTACGTCTCCGGCGGCGGCGCCCTCGGCGCTCGCTCTCGCGGAATCTGCGCACGGCGCGGAGATCCGAAGGGTGTGTGGTACACCCGGACGCGGCGAGGAGGAGGGCGTACCCCCGGACCTCGGGGGCGGACGGCGCCCCGGGCTCGTATTCGGAG
>JBFYZE010000051.1:0-7473 GCA_041309665.1 Gemmatimonadales bacterium
TTCAAGGTGTGCGAGCTGGTGGGGCGGCTGACCGGCCAGGCGCCGGAGGCGCTCCACGGGCTCCTGGACCTGGTGGCGCTGGCCACCGTCGCCGACCTGGTCCCCCTGCAGGGCGAGAACCGGGCCCTCGTGCGCCTCGGGCTTCGCCGCTTCGCTTCCTCACGCGTGGCGGGGCTCGGCGCGCTCCTCGCCCAGGCGGGCGTGGACCCCGCCGGCGCCACGGCGGGGCAGCTGGGCTTCGTGGTGGCGCCACGGCTCAACGCCGTGGGGCGCATGGGGGACTCCTCGGAGGCCCTCCGGCTCCTCCTCACCGAGGACCCCGAGGAGGCGGCGGCGCTCGCGCGCCGCATGGACGACGTGAACCGGACGCGGCAGGCCGAGGACCGCCGCACGCTGGACGAGGCCATGGACCTCCTCGCCCGGGACTACGACCCGGCGCGGGACTACGGCGTGGTGTTGGCTGCGGAGGGGTGGCACCCCGGCGTCATCGGCATCGTCGCGTCGCGCGTGGTGGAGCGCATCCACCGGCCCACGGTGCTGGTGGCGCTGGACGGGGAGAAAGGGAGGGGGAGCGCCCGATCCGTTCCCGGGTTCCACCTCTACGACGCGCTGCTGAAGTGCCGGGCCCACCTCGGTCGCTTCGGCGGCCACCGGCAGGCCGCCGGGATGGACGTGGAGCGCGCCGCCGTCCCGGCGCTGCGGGAGGCGTTCAACGCCGAGGCGCGCGCCGCGCTCGGCCCCGACGACCTGCAGCCGCTCCTGCGCCCCGACCTGGAGCTGTCCCTGCCGTCGGTGGACCTGGAGCTCCTGCACTGGCTCGGGTACCTGGAGCCCCACGGGATCGGCAACCCCCGCCCGCTCTTCCTGGCCAGAGGCGTCAGGCTCTCCGGAGCGCGCCGCGTTGGGGACACGCACCTCAAAGTGACCCTGGAGGCCGGGAGCGGCCGCCTGGACGCCATCGGCTTCGGCCTCGCCGACCGCCATCCACCCGAAGCCCTCGGGCCGGGGCCCTGCGACGTCCTCCTGAAGCTGGAGCGCAACGAGTACCGGGGCGTGGCCCGCCCCCAGGCTCGCATCCTGGACCTGCGGCCGTCGGGACGGCGGCCATGAGGATCATCGCCGGGCGTTGGAGGGGCCACCACCTCAAACCGCTGAAGGGGCGCGACGTGCGCCCCACCACGGACAGGGTCCGGGAAGCCTGGATGTCCGCCATGGGCGGGCGCATGGACGGGCTGCGGGTGCTGGACCTCTTCGCCGGCTCCGGGGCGCTCGGGCTGGAGACGCTCAGCCGCGGCGCCGAGCACGTGGTCTTCGTGGAGCGCGCGCGGGGATCGCTGAGGACGCTGGAGGCGAACATCGCCCTCCTCGGGGCAGGGGAGGAGGTGACGGTGGTGGCCGACGAGGTCTTCCGTTTCCTGCGCCACGCCGAGCCGGGCTCCTTCGACCTCGCCCTGGCCGACCCCCCGTACGCCGGAGGTGACGCGGCCCGGCTGGCCCAGCTCTTCCGGTCGGACCCGTTTGCGCGGGAGCTCTGGGTCGAGCATCCTTGGCGGGAGGCGCTCCCCCTGGGACCCGACGACCGGACCCGGCGGTACGGGGACACCGCCCTCACCCTCATCGTCGCCGAGCCATGAGCCAAGCCCAGCCGGTCATCGCCATCTACCCGGGCTCCTTCGACCCCCTGACCCGGGGCCATGAGGACATCGCACGGCGGACCCTGCGGATCGCGGACCGGCTCTACGTCGCCGTGGCCTACAGCCCCACCCAGACCAAGAAGAGCCTGTTCACGGTGGAGGAGCGGGTGGAGATCATCCGGGAGGTCTTCGCCGGCGACGGCCGGGTGGAGGCGGTGGCCTTCCGCGGCCTCATGGTGGATTTCGCGCGGGAGCGGGGCGCCCGGTTCGTCATCCGCGGGCTCCGCGCGATCTCCGACTTCGAGTACGAGCTCCAGATGGCCCAGATGAACCGGGAGCTCTGGGACGACCTGGAGACGGTCTTCCTCGCGCCCGAGCTGGACTACTCCTTCCTTTCCTCGTCGCTGGTGCGGGAGGTCGCGGGGCTGGGGGGCGACATATCGAAGTTCGTCTCCCCCCCCGTCATGTCGCGGTTGAGGGCCAAGCTGGGGGGGTGAGGAACGGCGCCGGGGCAGGCTCCCCGGACGGGGTGCCCCTTCCCCCTGCGTTCCGGACTTCCTTATGATTATCAGGCTGTACCCGCACGGCCGCCGCCCCTCCTGGCGTGGCGCCCGGGCTCTCCAACCCGGCAAGGGAGCGCGAAATGGGCTTTCAGGTCTCGAAGAACGGCACCGTGACCCTCGTGGAGGTGGAAGGCCAGCTCATCGTCGGCAACCGTCAGGAACTCAAGCAGAAGGTGCTCGAGCACCTGGAGGCCGGTGACCGGAAGTTCGTCATCGACTTCGCGGCCACCGGCTACATCGACTCGTCCGGGCTCGGCGTGCTGGTGAGCCTCTCGAAGAAGATCCGCGAGCAGGCCGGAGAGCTCCGGCTCTCCAGCCTCAACGAGGATCTGCGCACGCTGTTCGAGCTCACGACGCTCGACACCCTATTCAAGATCACGGACACGAAGGAAAAGGCACTGGAAGGCTTCTGAGCCCTTCCGGCGGCCTGGCCCTCTTCCCGTGAACCCCGAGCGTGGCGGCGTGGACAACGATCTCGTCCTTGAGCTTCCCTCGGACGTCCAGTCCATCGAGCATGCGGTGGAGTACGTCGTGCGCCGGTGCCAGGCGTGCGAAACGCAGGCCCATCGCCTCCGACTGAACTTCAGGGTCGGGCTCACCGAGGCGCTCTCCAACGCGATGCTCTACGGCAACGCCCACGACCCCTCCAAGCGGGTCCGGGTGGAGGTGACGCTCATGAGCGGGGCCATCCGCGCGAGGGTCATCGACGAGGGCCTGGGCTTCGATCCCCGCGCCATCCCGGACCCGACGTGCCCCGAAAACCTCCTGAAGCCGGGGGGGCGCGGCCTCTTCCTCATGCGCCAGCTCCTGGACGAGGTCGTCTACAACGACCGGGGCAACGAGGTCACCCTCGTGCTGCGCCTGGATCCGGAGCGGCCGGGCCTGGAAGGCGGCGCCCAGGCATGAGCCCACCGGATCGGCTCGTCCCAGCGACGCTGCCGGATCCGGTCCTTCGGGCGCTGGCCGACTTCGAGGAGGCGTTCGAGCTCCGGGTCCGCCTCATGATCCCCCCTCCCGAGCCCGGGACCGCGGCGGAGATCCTCTACGCCACCGACGAGGCCCCCGGCCAGTCCAGCCTCGGCGTGCTGGCGCGCGCCGGCGTGGCGTCCCGCGACACCGCCCTCCTGGAGCTCGAGGTCCTGCACTCGCCCAGGGCGCCCGCGGGGGCCGCGGCGGCCCTCCTCGCCCGCACGCTGGAGCGGGCCTACGAGGCGGCCAGGGAGATGCGCTTCTTCACGCAGGAGCTCTCCGACCGCTACGAGGAGATCCACCTCCTCTACTCCATCAGCGAGACGCTCGGCTCCATCCTGCACATGGACGACGCCGCCCGCGTGATCCTGCAGGAGGTCTGCGACGTCATGGGCGCGCTCCGCGGCTCCCTCTGGATCTACCAGGAGGAGGACCAGAACCTCCACCTCTCCGCCGCGGTGGGCGACGACGGGCTGGACGGCCCCCTCCACCCCGACGATCCGGACGCGGTCACCTCCATGGTGTTCCGGGAGCAGCGCTCCCTCATCGCGTCACGGACGCCCCGCCGGGAGCAGAGGGCGCAGGGCCTCAAGGGTGACTCGTTCCTGGCCGTCCCCATCCGGTACACGCCGCCCTCCGGCGAGCCCCGCACGCTGGGGGTGCTGAACCTCATCGGGCGGAAGGGCGGCGAGAGGTACAGCGCCGCGGACCAGAAGCTCCTGTCGGCCATCGCGTCTCAGGTGGGCTCGGCGCTGGAGAACAAGCGGCTCCACGACGAGAGCCTCTCCAAGGAGCGCATGGGGCGGGAGATGGAGCTCGCCCACGACCTGCAGCAGAAGCTCCTCCCCGCCGCAGAGCGCTTCGAGGGCGCCGAGGCGGCCGCGCGGGTGTCTCCCGCCGAGCAGGTGGGGGGGGACTTCTACCAGCTCTTCCGCCTCCCGGAGGGGCGGATCGGCGTCATGCTGGGCGACGTGTCGCTCCACGGCTTCCCGTCCGCCCTCATCATGACCCTGACGCTGAGCGCGGCGGGGATCTACGCGCGGGAGCACCGCTCGCCGGCGGAGGTCCTGCGCTGCCTGGACCGGGCGCTGCGCGACGAGCTCGAGACCACCGAGATGTTCCTGACGGTCATCTACGGTGTGCTCGATCCCGCGGCGGGGTCCCTGGTGTACTCCAACGCCGGCCACCCCCACGCCTTCGTCATCCACGGGGACGGGGGGCTGGACCGCCTTACCGCCACCGATCCCCCGGTGGGCTTCGCGGGCCCCGACGCCTACTCCGAGGCGGAGGTCCCCTGGGACAGGGAGACCGACCTCCTCCTCCTCTTCACCGACGGCCTCTCGGACACGCTGGCGGCGGTGGCCCGGGGCGACGGCGAGGAGCGGGTCCTGGACGCCGTCATCGCCCTGCGCCACGCTCCGGTGAGCCTCATCGTGGACGAGCTCTTCGCCCTCACGGTGGATGCCCATCCGCCCATCCAGGGAGACGACCGGACCGCGCTGGTCGTCCGCACTCCTTGACGCCTCGGGCGGGCCACCCTGCCAAGCGCTCGTTGGGGCAGAACTTCCTGGTGGACCCCAACCTCCAGCGCAAGATCGTGGAGGCGCTGGGCGCCGGCCCGGACGACGAGGTCCTGGAGGTGGGACCGGGTCGGGGCGCGCTCACACGCCACCTGGTAGGGCGGGTGGGACGCCTGGTTCTCGTCGAGTTGGACGACGCCCTGGCCTCGGAGCTGGAGCGCACGCTGGGGAGCCGCGGCGATGTCGAGGTGATCCACGGCGACGTCCTCCACGTCCCGCTCGGCGAGCACGTCCGGGACCCGACTGGTCTCCGCGTGGTGGGGAACATCCCCTACAACATCACCACCCCAATCCTCTTCCGTTTGCTGGAGCGTCCCCGCCCCCGGGACATCGTGCTCATGGTGCAGGGGGAGGTGGCCGACCGGATCGTGGCCAGCCCCGGCACGAAGGCCTACGGCGCCCTGGCCGTAGGCGTGCAGTGCGTGGCGAGGGCGGAGCGGCTCTTCCGCGTGGGGCGAAGCGCATTCCGCCCGGTTCCGGGCGTGGACTCGGCGGTGGTGCGCATCGTGCCCCTCCGACCCGAGCCGCTCTCGGCGCAGGAGGAGGTGCGCCTGCGCACCCTCGTGCGGTCCTGCTTCCAGTGGCGGCGCAAGCAGCTCGGGAAGATCCTCCGGGACCACCCGGACCTCCTGGTGCCGGCGGGGGAAGCCGAGGCCATGGCCGAGGTGGTGGGCGTGGGGCTCCAGGAGCGCCCGGAGCGGCTCTCGCCCGACGCCTTCATCCGCCTCTCCTCGCGATTGCCGTAGGGTAGGCGCCCCCGCATATTCGTGATGGATTTCACAAGCCGCGTCCCCCCAGGCGGCTGTAGCCAGGGCCCCTCCGTGCCTCGTCGCGTCTCCGACTCCACCGTCCGCCGCCTCTCCCAGTACCTGCGGGTCCTGGAGGACCTGGAGCGCTCGGGCGCCGCCACCGTGTCGTCGGAGGATCTGGCCGGCGGCGGGGGCACCACGGCCGCCCAGGTCCGCAAGGACCTCTCCCAGTTCGGGTCCTTCGGAAAGCGGGGGTTGGGCTACCCGGTTGTGGAGCTCAGCTCGCAGATCCGGTCCATCCTCGGGCTGGAGCGCCGCTGGCGGGTGGTCCTGGTGGGCGCCGGCCGGATCGGGTCGGCGCTCTTCGCCTACCCGAACTTCACGCGCCGCGGGTTCGACTGCGTCGCCGTGCTGGACTCGGACCCGGCCAAGGTGGGCGGCTGGTGGGGCGCGGTGCCGATCCGGCCCGCAGAGGAGCTGGAGGAGGTTGTCCGGGAGCTGGGCGCCGACCTGATCGTCGTCGCGGTGCCCCCCGACGCCGCACAGCGCGTGGCCGAACGGGCGGTGGCGGCCGGAGCCAGAGGGATCCTGAACTTCGCGGCGGTCACGCTGCGTGTGCCCGGCCATGTGCCGGTGACGAACGTGAACCTGGTCATGGAGCTCGAGGCCCTCTCCTTCGCGGTCACGCACATCGGCAAGGACGCGTGACGGAGGGTCCGCCGGGGTCGCTGGTCCGGCGGGCGGCGGAGCGGCTACGCGCGGGGCCCGTCCACACCCTGGCTCTGGCCCGTGACGTCCTCGGGCTCTCGGGGCACGCCGGCGCGGCCTCGGCGGCCGTCTTCCAGCTCCTGGGCTCCGACCCCCGCTTCCGGGTGGACCGGGACGGCGTGTGGAGCATGGATGCGTCGTCGGTGCCCCTGGGGCGCCCGCTCGCCGAGGTCGGGTTCGCGGTGGTGGACGTGGAGACCACGGGGGGGGGTGGGGTCGAGCGCGGCCACCGCATCACCGACATCGCGGTGGTCGAGGTCCGGGGAGGCAGCGTGGTGGACGAGTGGCAGACGCTCGTGAACCCGGGGCGCCGCATCCCGCCGGGCGTCACCGCCCTCACCGGGATCACCGACGCCATGGTGGCCGGTGCCCCCTGGTTCGAGGACGTGGCGGAGGAGGTGGTGCGCCGGCTGGAGGGCAGGGTCTTCGTGGCCCACAACGTGGCCTTCGACTGGGCCTTCGTCTCCGGCGAGCTCGTCCGCACCGCCGGCGAGGCTCCGGACCCCGTGCGCCTGTGCACAATCCGCATGGTGCGGCGCCTCGTACCCGAGCTCCGGCACCGCAACCTGGACGTGGTGAGCCGCCACTTCGGCGTCGACGTGGCCGGGCGGCACCGGGCGTACGGGGACGCGTTGGCCACGGCCAGGGTCCTCATCCGCCTCCTGGACGAGGCGGCGGGGCGGGGGCTCGAAGACATCGCTGCGCTGGACGCGTACCTGCGTGGGGCGCGCCGCCGCACCCGGGACCAGGGGCAGGCGTCCCTTCCGCTCCGGAAGAGGCGGTCCGACCCGGGGGGACGGCCCTGACCCGGGCCCGTCTTTTGCCTATCTTCAACGTACCCGGGAGCCCCTCTCCCGTGGGCTTCCGCCCCTTCGACACACCCCCGGCGTCCGCATCCCATGACCGACAAGTCCAGGACCGCGGTGATCCTCAAGGGTGGCACCCGGACGCCCATCGGGCGCATCCTGGGAGGCCTCAGCCCCTTCACTGCGCCCCAGCTCGGCGCCCACGTCATCCGCCACGCCGTGGCGCGCGCGGGGATCCCCGCGGGGGACGTGGACGAGGTGATCATGGGGAACGTGGTGAGCGCCGGCGCCGGACAGGCGCCTGCGCGCCAGGCGGCGGTCCACAGCGGCCTGCCCGCCACGATCCCGGCGCTGACCGTGAACAAGGTCTGCGGGTCCGGGCTCAAGGCCGTCATGCTCGCGGC
>JBFYZE010000052.1:0-3737 GCA_041309665.1 Gemmatimonadales bacterium
CCCGACCCCGCGGGCCACACGGCCCTGCGTCTCTCCGCCCTCGAGTTGCGTCTCCCTGCGGCCCTCCCCCTTCCACCCCTAGAACGAGTTCCGCTTCGCTCCGGTTCCTGGATCGCCTCGCCACCCGCAGGGACGCATCCACTTCCCCCGGCACGGCGGCGATATTACATTACATTGTGACTTTTATCGGAGGAGGCGATGGGTCAGCACGGGCTGGGTGAATTCGAGCTGCTGGTGCTCCTGGCAGCGACCCGTCTGGGTCATGAGGAGGCCCACGCCGTCTCGATCTCCCGGGAGATCGCCGAGCGCACCGGGCGCCCGGCGCGCCGCTCGGCGGTGTACATCACCTTGCAGCGCCTGGAAGAGAAAGGGCTGGTGTCCTCACGCCTGGGCGAGCCCCGCCCCGAACGCGGTGGCAAGGCGCGGCGTCTGGTCCGGGTCGAGCCGGAGGGCGCCGAGGCCGTGCGCGACGCCCGCGCCGCACTGGTCAGCATGTGGGACGGGCTCGATCCGGTCACGGGCCGGCCGTGAGCCCCCGGGCGCCCGCCTGGGCCCGCCGGCTCCTCCGGTGGATAGTCCCCGGCGACCGCGCCGAGGACGTCCTCGGCGACCTCGAGGAGGCGCACGCCCTGCGCGAGGCGCGCCACGGGCGGGCCTCCGCCTGGCTCCGAAGCTCCCTCGAGGCCGTGGACGTCGCCTTCGCCTTCGCCCGCAGCCGGATGCGTGGCTCCGCGAGGCTCTCCCTCGGCAGGCTGTCGTGGCCCGAGATCGCCGGCGCGTTCCGAGCCCTGCGCACCCAGCCGGTTCTCACGTTCGCCGCGACGCTCGCCCTCGCCACCGGAATCGGCATCGCCACGGCCGGCTTCGCGTTCGTGGACTCGTTGCTGTGGAGCGACCTCCCCTGGCAGGGCGGGGACCGGTTCGTGCTCGTCACCGCCTATGGCGGGCCCGACAGGGACGCCGTGCCCCTCGACGCCGAGACCTTCCTCGGGATGCGGCACGAGGCCGCCATGTTCGAGCACGTGGGGCTCCTCCACGGCGTGCGGCGCAACCTCGAGCACGCATCCGGCGAGTTCGAGCCCGTGGATGTGCAGGAGGCCTCGCCCTCGCTCTTCCAGGCCATCCCGGTCCAGCCCCTGGCGGGCCGCCTCTTCGGCCCTGCCGACGCGGCCGGAGGCGCGCCCCCGGTGCTGCTCCTGAGCGAGAGCCTCTGGCGGCGCCGCTTCGGCGCCGACCCGGAGGTGGTGGGGCGCCCCGCCCGCCTCTCCGGAACGGCGTACACGGTGGTCGGCGTGGTGCCCGACGCCTATCACGCCCCCGCGTCCGCCCAGGCGTGGATCCCCTTCCCCGACCCGGGCCCTGGCACGCTCGTGGAGGGGAGGGCCTTCGCGGTGCTCCGTGAGGGCACGCCGCGCGAGTCCGCCCGTGCGCGCGTGGAGGCCATGGCCGGGGCCACGCCGCGCGATGGGGAGGTGCGGGTACGCATGGAGACGCTCCAGGAGGCGCTGGTGGGCTCGTTCCGTCTCGTGCTCATGGCGATGGTCGGCCTCCTCCTCCTCATGCTGCTCGTCATCGCCGCCAACGTCGCCAACCTCTTCTACGCCCGGGCCACGGCGCGCTCTGCCGAACTGGCCGTGCACACCGCGCTGGGGGCGAGCCGGGCGCGGCTCGTGTCGCTGCTCGGCATCGAGGCCCTCATGGTCGGCGTGGTCGCAGCCGGCGCGGGGCTCGCCGCCGCCCAGCTCGCCATGCGGCCCGCGAAGGCGATCCACGAGGGCATCCCATGGCTGGACTTCTCCCTCGACGCCAGCAAGCTCTCGTTCCTCGTCGCCGCGACGCTCCTCGCCGTGCTCGTGGCGGGGGTGTGGCCCGCCCTCCGTGCCACCCGGCGGGATCCGGCCGCCGGGCTCCGCAGGGTCTCGCGGGGCACGGCCAAAAGCCTGGGGCGGGCCGGCGCGGCGATGATCGTGCTCCAGATGGCGGTCTCCGTGGCGCTGGTCGGGATCGCCTCGGTCTTCGCGCGCGGCTTCACGGCGTACGCGCACCCCCGCGTGGCACTCCCGCGCGGGCAGATCGTCAGCTCCTGGGTGGACGGCCATGGACATCCGCCGGCGCAGGCGTTCGTGGACGCCCTGGCCGGGATCCCGGGCGTGGAGGTGGCGACGGCCACCACCTCGCTCCCACGTCAGGAGCCGGGAACCGTGCGCATCGAGCTCGAGGAATCGCCCGGCTCCGCCGCGGCGGTGCGTCCCTCCACCCCACCCTCCCACGAGCGCGCGGCGTTGGTGGAGATCCTCCCGGGGTTCTTCGAGGCCATGGGCGCCGGACCCGTCGCCGGCCGCGGGCTCGGGCCGGCGGACGTGGGGGAGGGCTCGGCGCCGGTGGCGGTGGTGAACGAGCCCTTCGTCCGCGACGTCCTGGGCGGCGGGAACGCGGTGGGCCGCCGCATCGTGGTGGACGGGTCGCCGCGGGAGATCGTCGGCGTCGTTCCGGATCTGGGCATCACGCTGGGAGACCCCACGCGCGCGGCGGGGCTCTACGTCCCCCTCACACGCGACGTCTACCAGCTCGTCATCCGTGCCCGGGACCCACTCCGCCTCGTGGGCGCCTTCCGTGCGGCGGTGGCGTCGGTGGATCCCGAGCTCGAGCTCGGCACGGTCATCCCGCTGGAGCGGATCGCCTCGGAGAACGTGAGGTTCATGCAGGCCGTGGCCCTGATCTTCCTCGGGGTAGGCGCGGTCGCCATGCTCCTGTCGTTGGTGACGCTCTACGCCCTCACCTCGTACGCGGTCACCCGGCGCACCCGCGAGATCGGAATCCGCGTCGCCCTCGGCGAGCGGCCCGGCTCCATCGTCCGCGGCGTGGTCGGAGGGATCGGGATCCAGCTGGCGCTGGGCGGGACGCTGGGGAGCATCCTGGGCACGCTCCTCCTCCGCGGGCAATCCGTCTTCACCTTCGGCCTCCCGTCGGCCGGCCCGTGCACGTTCCCCGGGGTGTCGCTGGCGCTCCTGCTGGCCGCTGCCGCAGCGTGCTGGAGCCCGGTGCGCCGGGCGCTCACCATTCAGCCCATTGAGGCGCTCCGGCAGGATTGAGGGCGCAGCTCTCTCCCGGGCGCCCCCTACCTCAAGTCCATTGCCGTCGCGGACGGATGGCAGAGCCATGGCGTGGGCAGCGCGCTTCTCACGGCCGGCTGCGCGCTCCAGGGCTACGTGGGCTACGCTATCGTGTCCTGGTTCTACCTGTACCTGGTCCAGGAGCGGGGGTTCGACCTCATCCGTCCGCCGCGGCGAGAGGCGCTCCGCGGCCGCCGGGTGGGGAAGGGAGGCCCCCCGGCCCCCCCTCCCCTAACCCTCCCGCAGCGCCTCGGCCGGATGCACCCCCGCCGCCCGCCGCGCGGGGATGGCGGTGGCGGCCATGACCATCCCGGCCAGGACGAGCGCCACCCCACCCAGTGCCGCCGGGTCCAGTGGGCTCAGGCCCAGCAGGAGACTCCTGAGGAGCCACCCCAACCCCACCGCCAGGAGGGCCCCCACCGCCAGGCCGGGAGCGGCCAGGCGCAGTCCCCCCAGGACGATCATCCCCACCACCTGGTCCGCCTCCGCCCCCAGCGCCATGCGGGGATAGGGAAAACAAGGACCCCACGAGGCCCTGAGGCTGTTGGGGAGAAGGGGGGGAGGTGGGCGGGACGGGTCAAGAAAGGCAGGTGGGGTGGGTTCTTGGGTTTGACGGCGGAGGAC
>JBFYZE010000053.1:0-4091 GCA_041309665.1 Gemmatimonadales bacterium
TCTTCCGATCTGATGCCCCCGATGTCGATGACACACCCGGTTGCGGACAGGGCGACGCCGGCCGCCAGCGCCGCGATGGCGGATCGCCCGCGAATGGACCTCATGATGCTCTTCATGATCATCCCGCCTTCACTCTCGATCGATGTTTGAGCCAGCTACGCCGCGCCGGGGGGAACCTCCTGCGGAGCCACCCGAGACAGCTACTCCGAGCCCATCAGCACCCCCTGCGGAGTCACCCGGCAGCGGATCCCCGTCACCGCACAGACCACCTCCACCACCTCGTCCAGCGACTCTCCCTGGAAGCTCCCGGTGATGCTGAGCCGAGCGCGGGCGGCCTCCCCCACGCGGACGCTCACGCCGAAGTGGCGCTCCAGCTCGCGGGCGACGGAGGCGAGCGGCGTGCGCTGGAAGGCGAGAACCCCTCCGGGCCAGTCAAGGAGGACCCAGACGTCCTCCACGGTCGTCACGAGGGGAGGCGCGTCGCCGGAGAGTTCGGCCACCTGCCCCGCCAGCACTCGGGCTCTGCCGCCCGGGCCGGTCACCTCGACGGCTCCCTCGACCACCACCACCCTGAGCCCGTCGCCGGCAGACCGGAGCTCGAAGCGGGTCCCCAGCACGGTCACCTCTCCCGCCCGGGATCGGACCGTGAAGGGCTCGGAGGCGTGGGAGACGGCGAAGAACGCCCGCCCGTCCAACGTGAGCTCCCGCCGGCCCGGCGCCGCCGGGAAGCCCAGGTGCGCGCCCTGGGCGAGCCGCACGTAGCTACCGTCGGAGAGCGTCATGGCCACCACCTGCCCCGGCCCCGCCGCGGACTCGATGGCCGCCAGCCCGGTCTCCGTGGCGGTGCGGGCCCTCCAGGCCTGAGTGCCCACGAATGCCAGGACGGCGAGGGCGGCGGCGGCCACGCCGTACCCGGTCCACCTGGAGCGCAGAACGGCGTGACGGGAGGCGTGCGCGTGGGCTCCCTGGCGGCGCCGCTCGGCTTCCCGCACCAGGGCGTCCACCGCCGGGCGGGGGGCCAGGGAGCGGGGGCGCACCTGCCCGAGAGCGTCCCAGAGGGCGCGCACCTCCCGCACCCGGACTTCGTTGCCCGGGTCGGCCTCCCGCCACTTCTCCAGGCGGTGGACCTCCATGTCGCTCGCCTCCCCGTTCAGGTACCTGAGGATCAGCTCATCCATGCTCGGCCTCCTCGCGCACGGGGGGGTGGGGTCGGGCCATCAGCTCGGGGAGGAGATCGGCCAGGAGCGTCCGCAGCTCGGCCAGCGCCAGCGTCATGCGGTTGGCCACCGTCTGCTGGCTGAGCCCCAGGAGCTCGGCGGCCTCGCGGTGCGTGAGGCCGCGCAGCCGCACCAGCTCCACCACCTCGCGGCGGGGCGGGGGGAGCGCGTCCAGGGCGCTGCGCAGGCGCCCTTCGTACTCCGACCAGCGCACCTCTTCCTCGGGGCCCTCCGGGAGGGGGCTCGACGCCTCTACCTGCTCGGTTCGCCAGCGGAGCCTGACCTTCTCGCGGCGGCGGGCGTCCAGGGCCGCGTTCCTCCCGATGCGGAAGACCAGCCCCCGCGCCGATCCCTCGTGCCACTCCTCCCGGCGCTCCCAGATGCGGATCATGGCTTCCTGGGCTGCGTCCTGGGCCGCCTCCCGGGAGCCCAGGATCCAAGCCAGGTGCTCCACCAGGTCGTCCCATGTCTCCTCCACGAGGCTCGCGAAGGCCTCCTGGTCGCCGGCTCGGATTCTGGAGAGGACCACGGCATGCTCCTGGTGGATCGGGCGTTCCCGGGAATACAACGCCCCCGGCTGCCTGACACTACCTCACCGGGCTCGCCCCTTCCACCCTGTCCGTGCTTCTTCCCCTTGACCAGCTTCATCCGCCCCCCCGCTGAACGCGGGAGCGCTCCGGCGACTCTGATGAGGGAGGGGTTCGGCCGGGCCTCTCCCTACTCCAGCCCCATCGGCTTCAGGGAGGTGAACACGAGGCCGTCCACCCAGTAGATGTCCCCGGCCGCGGAGAAAAAGAGGTATTTCCCGTCCGGCGACACCCAGGGGAGGCCCGCCTGGTGGGTGCCCAGATCGATGGGCCGCCGCTCCGTCCAACCGCCGTCGCCCCTGCGGAAGGACACAAAGAGGGTCGCCTGGCCGTCGGGACGGGTGGCGCTGAAGATGAGGTAGCTCCCGTCCGGGGCCACGTAGGGATACGCGTCCATGGCGTCGGAGTTCACCTCCGGGCCCAGCTTCTCGAACTCCGACCAGTTGCCACCCACCAGACGCGTGAAGCCGATGTCCGACGCCGCGGGTCCACCTTCGGTGAGCGTGGTGAACAGGGCGCCGTCCAGGGTGGTGGACGAGAACATGGACTTGCCCGGGTTGAACGGTGGTCCCAGCGGTGAGGGTGCGGACCACCCCTCCGCCGTCCGCTCCAGGTACCATTGGTCCATGCTGGGCCCGGCCCCGCCAGAGCCCGCGCCCATGGACATGAAGTAGAGACGGGCCCCGTCGGCGGAGACGCAGGGCTCGAACGCCGCCATCGCCCGCGTGGCCTCCAACGGCTCGGGGGCCGTCCATCCAGCCCCGGTGAGGCGAGTGGTCATGATGGTGTGCTGCTGCGCTCCCCCCCTGCGCGTGAAGTAGGCCTCGCGGCCGTCCGGGGAGAAGGAGATCGAGAACTCGTTGGCATCGGTGCTGACCACACCCGGAGCGAAGAGCTCGGGAATGGCCCCGGGGGGGCGTTGGCCCAGGTAGGTCGGGTCCTGCGCCCAGGTAATGGTGGGGAGGAGGAAGGGTGCGAGAGCGAGAGCGAGTACGGCCTTCATGGTCGGTGTCTCCGGGCGGGTGGGCCCCTCAACGGGTGGGACGACGATTCCGCAAACCTATGGGATCCTCCTGACGGGGGGGGTTCAAGCCGGTCAGGATTCGGTCAGGGTTTCGCAAGGGCTGGGCTGTCGCCTCGCCGGCCCATCCGGCGCCGGGTCGGAAGTAAGGAACGCCCCCCTCGAGCGTTGATTGTTCAGGTCCACCCTCGCCTGGGAGGTTCCATGACCCGTCTCGTGCCCCGCCGCCCTGTCCGGTGCCTCCTCCCGGCACTCCCCCTGCTTGCCCTGCTCCTCGCCGCCGCGTGCGGTTCCGGCCCCACCGGGCCGGACGCTCTCTACCCCGAGGCCCGGCGCCAGGGGATCCACGCCGGCCTCCTGAAGGAAGCCTACGAGCGGGCGGGGGAGGCGCCCGGGCTGAGGAGCCTCCTGGTGCAGCGGCACGGCGTCCTGGTGGCCGAGGCCTACTTCAACGGCTGCGCGGCCGACTCCCTCGAGCAGGTGTGGTCAGTCACCAAGAGCGTCATGTCCATCCTCACCGGGATCGCGCTCGAGGAGGGGCACCTGAGCAGCCTCGACCAGACGCTGGACGAGTTCCTCCCCCCGCTGGTGGACAGCCTCCCCGCCGACAAGGGGCGCATCACCCTGCGCCAGCTCCTCACCATGACCAGCGGGCTCCAGTGGCACGAGACGGATGGGGGCGGGGAGTACAACCGTTGGGTGACCTCCGGCGACATGATCCAGTACGTGGTCGACCGGCCCTGGGCGCACCCACCCGGCCAGACCTTCCTCTACAACACGGGGGGATCGCACCTCCTGTCCGTCGTCCTCACCGAGGCCGCGGACGTCTCCACGCTCGAGTTCGCCCGCCAGCACCTCTTCTCGCCCCTGGGCATCCAGGCCGTGGACTGGTGGGACGACGACCGCGGCTACTTCACGGGGGGGATGGGGCTCTTCCTGCGCCCCCGGGACATGATGAAGCTCGGGGAGCTCTTCCTGCGGGAGGGGGACTGGGGTGGGGTGCGGGTCGTCCCGGCCTCCTGGGTGCGCGAGTCCACCGCCCCTTTCGTCTCGACCGGCAACGCCGTGCCCTTCGGCCCCGAGTACGGCTATTCCTGGTGGGTAGGCCGGGGACAGGGGCGCGACTTCTACTTCGCCAACGGCTACGCCGGCCAGATCCTCCTGGTGGCTCCGGCGCTGGAGCTGGTGATCGTGGCCACCAGCGGCTGGCAAGGGCACACGTGGGAATCCGCCGGTGCTCAATGGAGCGGGGTCATGGATGTGATC
>JBFYZE010000054.1:0-5701 GCA_041309665.1 Gemmatimonadales bacterium
TCGGCGGCGGCGCTCCGTCGCTTGCGCGCGCGTGGCGCTGGCTCCTCGCCATCCAGCTGGCGGCGGCGGACGTGGGGGCGGGCGCCGCGCTGGGCGTCAACGTGGCCCGCCTCCGGGAGGTGGAGCGCGCCCTCCCCGCGGTCTGCGCGGCGCTGGGCGGAGCGGCGTCGGACGGAAGGGCGACGGACGCCGCCCCCGCTCCGGCTTCCTTCGGGGCCGCCCTGCCCCTCGTCCTCTCGGAGGAGGTTGGGGTGGCGCGGGCCTGCGGGAGGCAGGTGGCGGCGCACCCGTTCATCATGGCGTCGCTGGCCAGGCAGGGACGCTGGGATCCTGCGCCGCTGGACGCGGCACTGCGCGCCGGCCGCGTCCCCGTCGCCCTCCTCGCCTTCGATCCCCGGGGCCCGGCGGGCGGAGCCCACGGCGAGCGCTGGCCTCCCTCCCTCCTCGGTGCCTTCGCCGAGGCCCCGTCGGTGGAGCACGCCGGGGCGGGGCTCTGGGTGACGCGATGGTGAGCCGCCTGAAGCGCTGGCTCGACACCGAGTCCCAGGCCACCGGGCTCCCGCTCGCGGCCATGCTCGCCACGGCGGTGGCGATCCACGTTTGGGTGACGCTCCTGGCCTTCAACCCGTGGCACCCCGACGAGCACTTCCAGATCCTGGAGTTCGCCTGGGCCCGGGCGGGGCTGTCCCCGCTCGCCGAGCTGCCCTGGGAGTGGGAAGCCAGGATCCGCCCCACCCTCCAGCCTTCGTTGGCCCTCGGGCTCCTCACGGCGCTGCGGGCCCTGGGCCTCGACTCCCCGTTCGTGTGGGTGCTCCTGCTCCGCTTGACCTCGCTCGCGGTTGCGCTCGCGGCGCTCCTGGGCGTGGTGGCCCACGCAGCGCCGGCGCTCACGCGGGCCGGGCGACAGACCCTCTGGATGACGGCGCTCCTCCTCTGGTTCCTCCCCCTCTTCCTGGGGCGCTTCAGCTCGGAGAACCTGGGAGGGCTCGCGCTGGCCGCGGCGATCGTCCTGGTGGAGGGCCCGCGCCCGGGGCGCCGGCGCGATGCCGGCGCGGCGGTCCTCCTGGGCCTCTCGTTCCTCTTCCGCTACCAGATGGCGCTGGCCATCGTCCCCGTGCTGGCCTGGGTGGCGCTGCGCAGGGATGCCGGGGGGCGGCGGGCGTGGGGGCGTGCCACCTCCATGGCCCTCGTGGCGACGGGCGTGGTGGCGGCGGGAGCGGCGGTGGATGCATGGTTCTACGGCGAGTGGGTCCTGGCGCCGTGGAACTACTTCCGCGTGAACCTCCTGGAGGGGATGGCCGCCTCCTTCGGCACGAGCCCGTGGCACTTCTACCTGGTCCGCACGCCGGTCTTCATGGCGCCCCCGTTGGGGATCGTCCTGTTCGCCCTCGCCCTCGCCGGGGTCGCCGCCCGTCCACGGAGCCCCTGGAGCTGGGCCGCCGCGGCGTTCCTTGCCGGGCACTCGCTCGTCGCCCACAAGGAGGACCGGTTCCTCCTGCCCCTCGTGTACATGCTCCCGGTGCTCACGGCCTGGGGCGTCGAAGCGGCGGCGAAGCTGGGGGGCCGCCGGGTCGCCCTCCTGCGCGCGGGCGCCGGGGCGATGGTCGTCCAGAACGGCCTCCTCCTTGCGCTCGCCGCCACCCCCTCCATCCACAGGGGGAAGGAGCTGGACGGCCACTACATGCGCTTCCTCTGGGCGACGGCGGAGGAGCAGCCGGGCGACACCGTCTACGTGCTGCAGGACGGAGGGAATGCGTACCGGTTCCTCGGGCTCGACGTCCACGTGTTCCGCCACCCCCGCGTGCGGAGCGTGGGGCACCGTCCAGGCGACCCGCTCCCCGCGGGGGTACCCCCGGGCACATCTGCGTCGAGGCTCCTGGTGGAGACCTACGGGGACGCGCCGCCCTCGGTGGCCGGGGCCCGGGCGTACGCGCGCGCCTACGTCGCCGAGCCCGGGTACCGGGTCATGGCCCGGGCCATGGGCCAGGAGCACGCGCCATGGCTGGCCTGGCTGGAGGACGTGAACCTGTGGGCCGACCCCGGGCGGGCGCGCCGCCTCTGGCGCGTGCACATGGACGGCGGCGCATGAGGCTCGGGATCGAGACGCGATGCACGAGGCGAGGCCGCCCGTGATCCCCAGGATCGTGCACCAGGTCTGGCTCGGCGCCGACCAGCCGGCGCCACCGCCCCACATGCTGGCGGCGTCGAGGACGTGGTCCGACCGGAACCCGGGGTGGGAGCACCGGGTCTGGACCGCGGCGGACGTGGAAGAGCTCTTCGCCAGGGCACGCCCGGACCTGGAGGAGTTCTACCGGGACTATCCCCGCTGGATCCAGAGGGCCGACGCCGCCCGGTACCTCATCCTCCACGAGCACGGGGGCGTGTACGCGGACATGGACATCGCCTGCGCGCGGGCGCTCGAGCCCCTCGCCGGCGAGGAGCTGGTCCTGGCACCCACGTGGCCCTTCGGGCTCTCGAACGACCTGATGATGGCGCGCCCCGGCCACCCCTTCTTCCGGAAGCTCCTGGACGGGCTCCCCGGAGCGTTCCGCAGGTGGTACCGCTTCTGGGTCCCACCCTACGTCCGCGTCCTTTCGGGGTGCGGGTCGTCGTACCTCACGTCCGTGTGGAACCGCATGGCGGCAGACGCCCCCGCGCGCCTGCTCACGCCCGAGGAGTACGGGCACCCCGACACGAGCCACGCCTTCGTGCGCCACCTCCCGGGGAGCACCTGGCACGACTGGGACGCCCACATGGTGCTCTGGGTGTGGCACCACCGGCGCTGGATCCTCTCCGGAGCCGGGGTGGCCGCCGTCGGGGCCGCCGCCCTCGCCCTGCTGTGACGCAGCGCGCCCCCCACGCCCCCGAGCGCGTCGTCTGCCTCACCGTGGACGCCGAGCCCGACTGCCCCCCGTACCTGTGGGGGTGGAGGGGGATGGAGGAGGGCGCGCCCCGTCTCCTGGAACTGCTGCGGGAGGAAGGCGTGCCGGCCACCTTCTTCACCACCGGGGACGCGGCGCGACATCACCCCGGCGTGGTGCGCCGCCTCGTCGCGGAAGGGCACGAGCTGGGGAGCCACGGCATGACCCACCGTCCCTTCCCCACCCTGTCGCGCGAGGAGGCCGAGGCGGAAATCCGCGACACGTCCGCGCTTCTGCGAACCTATGCGCCGGTGGTCTCCTTCCGCGCGCCCAACCTGAGGATGCCGGATCGCTACCTCGCCATCCTCGAGGCCGACGGCTACCGGGTGGACTCCTCGGTGGGGCGCTACAAGCCCGACGGCTGGAGGGCGCCACCGCCCACGTCGCTCCGCCGCGTCCCCGCGTCGGTGACGTCGTCGTGGCTCCGCCTGCCGCCCCGGCTCCGCGACCCCCTGCTCCGGCGCCTGGCGTCGCCGGTGGTGCTCTTCGTGCACCCCTGGGAGATGGTGGACCTGCGCGACACCGGGATCCGCTGGGACTGTCGGGCGGGGACCGGCGAGCGCGCGCTGGCGAGCCTGCGCCAGGTGATCCGCCTCTACAAGAGTGAAGGTGCGTGTTTCCTGCGCATTGCCGACGCGGCCGCGCTCGACCCCGGAGCGGCGGCGTGAAGCGGAACTGGAAGTGGGTGCTGGGATGGCTCGTCCTCACCGGGCTGGTCGCGGCCACCGCCCACAAGGTGGACGCAGCCGGCACGCTCCGGGTGCTGGCGGGAGCGGACCTCCGGTGGCTCGCCCTGGCCGTGCTCGCCAACGGCGCCATCCTCGCCCCGGCCACCGGCCAGTGGATCCTCTTCCTTTCCCGGGAGAACCGCATCGGGGCCCGGCGCGTGTTCGGGATCCTCTCCCTCACCGCCTCGGTGTCCAACGGAGGCCCGCCGGCGGCGGCGCTCGTGACCCAGGTCCACCTCCTGGCCACCCGGGGCGGCGTCGGCCACGCGGCCGCGGTGTCCCTCACCATCCTCGATCACATCGCAGAGGGGCTCGCCAAGCTCGCCATCGTCGCGCTGGCCGCCGCGGTGGTGCCCGGGTTCCAGTACCGGGCGCTGGGGCTGGGGATCGTGCTGGGCGTTCCCGCCCTGGCGCTCGCGTTCGTGCTGCTGGCGCATCGCGGGCACGCGGTGGACCGCTGGGCGGTGGCGACCCGGGGCAGGCTCGGGCGGGCCCTGGGCTTCCTGGCGCGCACCATCCACCACCTGGAGGCGCTGCGCCGGCCCGCGCCGTTCGCCCTCGCCGTGGTCCTGGGGCTGGTGAAGAAGGCGCTGGAGGCCGCGGGGATCGCCGCCGCCGCCGCCGCCCTGGGCGTCGCCCTCCCCTTCTGGCTCGTGGTGGGGATGCTCGTGGCGGTGAACCTCTCCAGCCTCATCGCCCCCACCCCGGGGGCCCTGGGGGTGTACGAGGGAGCGGCGTTCCTCGTCCTCCGCACCGCCGGCCTGGGAGCGGACCAGGCGCTGGCCGTGGCGCTCGTCGCCCACGCCGCCTACCTCCTCCCGCTGGCCAGCATCGGCTGGATCGTGGAGTCGTTCCGCCTGGCGGGAGGCCTGGGACAGCGGGGCAGCTCCGGCACGGGCGGGGAGCCGTGAGCCCCGGCGCGCCGACGCCCGGCCCGCGCCGCGGAACGCTCGTGGAAGTCGCCCTCCTCGCGGGGATCGGCACGGTGGGGCTCGCCATCCACGCCTGGTTCGCGCTGGGCGCCGACGCGCTCGACTCGGACCGCGCCCTGATCCTCCTCATGGCCCGGCGCTTCGCCCAGGGGGACTTCTCCGTGTTCCTCTGGGAGCAGAACTACATGGCGGCGCTGGAGCCGCTCCTGCTGACGCCGCTGGCCGCGATGGGATGGGCCACCCCCGTGGCGGCAGGCCTCGTCGGCGTGGCGCTCACCGCCGCCCTGGCCGCCCTCTCCGTGGGGGTGGCCCGCCGCATGGGCGGCGAGCCCTGGATGGCACTTCTGGTCTGGGCGGTGGCACCCGCCCTGGTGGTGCACCACCACGTGGCCCTGTATGGAGCCCGTCTGGCCGCTACGCTGCTGGCCGTGTCCGCGTTCGCGTGGAGCCTTCGCGCCCGGAGCCGCGGCGCGTGGATCGCCGTGGGCGCCCTCGTGGGCGTGCCGTTCTTCGCCGACCATCTCATGCTCCTGTGGGCCGCGGCCGTGGTCTTCGTCGCCGCGCGCCGCGGTGCGCTCCGGCCGCTCGCGCTCGGTGCGGTCCCGGTGGTGGCCCTGGACGTGCTCGTGTCCTCGCTCACGCCCGCGGTGCACCTGTCCGGCCCCAACGATCCGGGCCACTGGCTCTTGAACGTGGCGCGGCTCTTCGGCGTCGCCCTCCCCCAGCTCTTCGGGTTCCTCCTGAGCCGGGGCCCCACCCCCGCCTTCGAGGCGCCCGCCCCCGTGGTTCCCGAAGGCATCCTCTGGCTGGCGCTGGCCGTCCCCGGTGCGGTGGCGCTCGTCGCGCTCGGCGTCACCCTGGTGCGACGTCGCCGGGAGGTGTTCGCGTCCGCCGCCCCCGACGGGGGCACCCCCGCCCAGGCACTCCTGCTCGCGTGCGCCGTCGGGCTGGGGCTGTTCGCGTTCGTGGGGGGAGGGGGCGACCTCTGGTCCGTCCGCTACCTGGTCCCCCTCTGGCCCGCGGTCTCCGTGTTCGCCGCCGTCGCCGCGCGGAGCTGGCGCCCGCGGCTGCGCCCCCTGGCGGCGGCGTTGATCCTCCCCGCCGCCTTCACGCTCCTGGC
>JBFYZE010000055.1:0-20402 GCA_041309665.1 Gemmatimonadales bacterium
CGCGAAGCTGGCGCCGTTGAGCGCCACCGTCCCGGCGATGTCCATCGGGCGCTCGAGCTGACCCAGCGGCGTGGTCGTGGTCACGCCCAGGGGCGGCGTGCTCACCGAGTGCTGACCGCCGGTCATGCCGTAGTTCATGTTGTTGAACACCACCACCGTGATCCCGATGTTGCGTCGGGCCGCGTTGATGAGGTGGTGCCCTCCGATGCCGCACCCGCCGTCGCCCATGAGCACGACGACGTGCAGGTCCGGGTTGGCCAGCTTGATCCCCGTGGCGTAGGTCACCGAACGCCCGTGCAGGCCGTGGAACGCATTGGTGGTGAAGAACTTGTCCGAGAGCCCGGAGCAGCCGATGTCGGTGACCAGGACCAGCTTCTTCGGGTCCACCTGCATCCGCACCAGCGCCTTGTCGAGGTGCTCCAGGATCGTTCCGTGCCCGCACCCGGGGCAGAACGGGAAGGGGAGGGTGGCCTGGTCGAGGTACGTGGGCAGGGCCGCGCGCCCGCCGGGAGCGTCCGAGGGCGTCATGCCGCCACCTCCTCGAGGATCTGGTCCGCTGTGATGAGCTCCCCGTCCACCCGGTTCACCCCGCGCACCTCCACGGAGTCCTGCACCACCCGCTCCACCTCCAGCCGGTACTGGCCCAGGTTGAGCTCGGGGACGACCACCCGGCGCACGCCCTCCACGGCCGCCCGGATGGCACCCTCCGGAACCGGCCAGATGGTGTGGACCGTAAGGCTCGAGATCGGCACGCCCGCGGCGCGCCGGCGGCGCACCGCTTCCTTCACCGCGCGGGCGGTGATCCCGTAGCTCAGCACCAGAACGTCCGCGCCGGGCTCCAGGTCCGCCTCCACCATGCCGATCTCGTCCATGTGGTCCTCCACCTTGGACGCCAGGCGCCGGTTGAGGGCGTCCACCTCCGCCGCGGACTTGGACAGGTACGCCCGCTCGTCGTGGGACGACGTGGTGAAGCGCACCAGGTGCGGCCCGCCCACGGGGGACATGACCGGCACGCCCCGGGGCGCGTCCTTGGGATAAGGGATGAACGGAGCCTCCGCAGGGGCCACGCTCCGCTCACGCACCGGGACATCCTCCCAGGTCAACACGTCCACGGTGGCCTTGGAGAGGACGGTCTCCTTGTCGGTGGCGATGAACACCGGCAGGCGGAAGCGCTCCGCCAGGTCGAAGGCCCGCTGGGTGAACGAGTAGCACTCGGCCACGTCGGTGGGCGCCAGCACGATGACGGGAAAGCCGCCGGATGTGCCCCAGCGCAAGAACTGGACGTCCCCCTGGGCCACGGTCGTGGCGCCTCCCGTGGCGGGGCCCATGCGCTGCACATCCACGATGACCATGGGCACCTCGCCCATGATCGCCATCCCCACGTTCTCGCTGTAGAGGCTGATCCCCGGTCCGCTGGTGGCGGTGAGCACCCTGGCGCCGGCCATGGCGGCTCCGATGCAGAAGCCCATGGAAGCGATCTCGTCCTCCCCCTGGATGGCGACGCCGCCCACCTTGGGCAGCTCCCGGGTCATGTGCAGGAGGATGGTGCTCGCCGGAGTAATGGGGTACCCGGCGAAGAAACTGCAGCCGGAGCGGATGGCGCCCCGGGCGATCGCCTCGGCGCCGTCGATGAACTCTCGCATGCGGACCTTGTGCTGGACCTTCCCCAGGGGGCGGGACGTCTCCCGTCCTGTCCGTAAGCTGGGACCGCGCCCCCGGGGGGTCCGTCGGGAAGTTCCCCCGGAGGGGTGTCGGGCCGGGCGCCGTGGCCCGAAATTGCTGTGAGGCCCTCCCCCGTTCCCCGGACTCCCGTGGCCACCCCCGACCAGTACATCGCAGAGCACCTCCCCGGCTTCCTCGACGACTTCGCCGAGCTCATCGCCATCCCGAGCATCTCCACGGACCCGGCCCACGCCGACGACGTGCGCAAGGCAGCGGGCTGGGTGCGCCGTCGCATGGAGCTGGCAGGCCTCCAGGCCGGGATCGAGGAGACCGGCGGCCACCCCGTGGTGGTGGGGCGCCATCACGCCGGGCCGGACGCACCGACGCTCCTCGTTTACGCGCACTACGACGTCCAGCCCGCCGACCCGCTGGACGAGTGGCGCTCGCCGCCCTTCGAGCTCACCCGCGAGGGCGACAACTTCCTCGCCCGCGGCTGCGCCGACGACAAGGCCCAGGTGATCCTGCAGATCGCAGCGGCGGAGGCGGCCCTGAAGACCACCGGCCTCCCTGTGAACCTGATCCTCTTGTTCGAGGGGGAGGAGGAGGTGGGCTCCACAAACCTGACTCCCTGGGTGGCCGCGCACCGCGACGAGATCCGGGCCGACCACGCGATCATCGCGGACTCGTTCATGTTCGCGCCGACGCGCCCGTCGGTGATCTTCGGGATGCGGGGGCTGGCGTACTTCGAGATCCAGGTCCGCGCCGGGAGCCACGACCTCCACTCCGGGCAGTACGGCGGCGCGGTCCCGAACCCGGCTCACGCCCTGGCGCGCATCATCGCGTCCTTCCATCACGACGACGGGCGCGTGGCGGTGGAGGGCTTCTACGACGACGTCCTCGGGGTCTCCGCCGAGATCCGGGCGGCATGGGCAGCGCTGGGGTTCGACGAGGCCGCGTTCCAGCGCTCCGCTGGAGGCGCCGCGCTCCGCGGTGAGCCGGGCTTCTCCACGCCCGAGCGCATCTGGATCCGCCCGTGCCTGGACGTGAACGGCATCATCGGGGGGTACACGGGCCCCGGGAAGAAAACGGTCCTCCCCGGCTCCGCCAGCGCCAAGGTGAGCTGCCGGCTGGTCCCGGATCAGGACCCGGGCCGCATCGCCGAACAGGTGCGGCACCACGTCATGGCCCACGCCCCCGCGGGCGTCGAGGTGACGTTCACCAGCCACCAGGCGAACCCGCCCTTCCGCTCCGACCCGTCCGGGCCCCTCTTCGAGGCGGCCTCCCGCGCGCTGGCAGACGTGTACGGCGTGCAGCCGGTGCGCGTCGCCGGGGGCGGCACGCTCCCCATCGCCCGCGACTTCACGGAGCTCCTCACGCCGTCCGTGGCCGTGCTCGGCTTCGCGCTCCCCGGCGCCAACATGCACGCGCCGAACGAATGGATCCCGGTGTCGCAGGTGGAGAAGGGAGCGAGGTCCATGGTGCGGGTGTATTCGGAGTTGGCGAGATGAGGGCGGTCGTTGCACAACCCGCGCCCTGAGGCAGGACGACGCCAGGAGGTACGCGCATGAGCAGGACTCTCGATGCTGCGTTGAAGCCGGTGAGCCCACGTCCCCTCAGGCAGGCCCTCGCATTGGCCTGCGCCGCCGCGCTCTCTGCGGCGTGCGCGGGACAAGGATGGGGTCCGGGAGGCCCATCCGGGTCCCGCATCCAGTCCGAGGCCACACCAGGCGTGTATGCGTTCGAAGCCCCCGTCCCGTCGTCCTCGGGCCAGATCCTCCTGGAGGGGACGTTCGAGGTCACGCCGGACACGGTGATCCTTCTTCTGGAGCGCGCCGAATGCCGTCCCGGGCTCGGGAGCTCGACCGGGTTCGCCTACAACTGCCAGGGAGCGGGATATCCGAATGTCTCGCGCATGAGCTTCGGGTTCGAGCGGGCCCAGCCGCTGCGCCAACCCCACGCCTCGGTCACGGTGAGCGTCCCCTCCACGCGCGAGTTCTGCCACCGGTGGCTGGAGACCGAGAGGGGGAGATCCTGCATGAGTTGGGGCAACGAGACGACGTACCGGACGGAGCGCCAGTCGGTCCGCCTGAAGGTCACCCGGCAGGAGACCGCGAAGGAGGCGATATCCCCGTGAAGCGCCGCCCGTCCCTCGACGCCCTGATCCGGGCGATCTTCCTCTCCATCGCCCTTCTCGACCTCCCGCTGCCGGAAGCGGCCGCCGCCCAGCAGCGGGTTGACCTCGTCGCCGACGACGTCGCCCTTCTCATCGCCCGCATCGAGGCTCCCCAGTCGCCGCGCCAGCGGGAGCTGGACTCGCTGAGCCTGGCCGAGATCATGGAGCGCTTCAACGTGCCCGGCATGAGCGTGGCCGTGATCCGGGATTTCGAGATCCACTGGGTGAAGTCGTACGGCGTGGCCGACGTGGAAACCGGGAAAGCCGTGGAGGAGGGGACGCTCTTCCAGGCCGCCTCCATCAGCAAGCCCGTGACCGCCATGGCGGCGCTGCGGCTGGCCCAGGAGGGACGCTTCTCGCTGGACGACGACGTCAACGCGCTCCTGAAGTCGTGGAAGGTGCCCTCTTCCGGCCCGACCGCCGCCGAGCCGGTCACCCCCCGCTCCCTCTTCAGCCACTCGTCGGGCTCCGACGACGGCTTCGGCTTCCCCGGCTACGACCCATCGGGGGCGCGCCCCACGGTGGTCCAGATCCTGAACGGCGAGGCGCCGTCCAACGTGGGCCCCGTGCTCTTCGCCCGTCCCCCCTACCAGGCCATGAAGTACTCGGGGGGCGGCCTGACCATCATGCAGCTCGCGCTCACCGACCTCACCGGCGTCCCTTTCCCCGAGCTGCTGGGGCAGAAGGTGCTCGGGCCGCTGGGGATGGAGAGCAGCACGTACGAGCAACCCCTCCCCGACGCGATCGCGCCCAGGGCCGCGCGGGCGCACAACGGCGCCGGGCTCGCCAAGGGCGCTCCGTGGCACGTGTACCCGGAGCTGGCGGCCGCCGGCCTGTGGACCACGGCCTCGGACCTGGCCCGCTTCATCATCGAGGTGCAGAAGGCCTACCGCGGGCCGGCCGGGACGGTGCTCACCCAGGCGTCCGCCCGGGAGATGATCGCCCCGGTGGGCGTGGGCGCGTACTCGGTGGGGCTCTCCATCGAGCGTCGCGGCGAGGGGTGGTACTTCTCCCACGGCGGCTCCAACTGGGGCTTCCGCGCCACCATCGCCGGGCACGTGCGGAACGGCTACGGCCTCGCGGTCATGACCAACGGCGACAACGGGGGCTCGGTCGTCGCCGAGCTGCAGGCGAGAGTGGCGGCGGCGTACGGGTGGGATGCGCTGAACAAGCCGCTGCCCCGCTGAGCTAGAAGCGCGCCAGGGCCCAGTCGAACATGTAGTACGTCAGCGTGGTCCAGCTGTCGTGGGCGCCGTTGGCGGCCATGGCGATGGTGAGGTCCCCCGCCGGCACGTACATGAGGATGGTCCGGTAGTCCATGAGGCTCCCGGTGTGGCCGTGGTAGGAGGTTCCGTACCGGGTCCACAGGCGCGTCCCCAGGCCGTAGTCCTGTCCCCCCACGGCCTTGCCCAGGTTCCGCGTCATGTCGCCCGTGGACGACGCGCCGAGGAAGCGCCCACCGTACACCAGGCGCCCGAAGCGGGCCATGTCGGTGGGACTCGAGACCATCGCCCCGGCGGCGCACGCCGCCGACGCGTGGTAGCTGTATGCCGCAGCGCTCTCCGCCAGGTGCGGGATCTTCGCGTTGGCGGTGCTGAAGTCGTCGTAGACCGTGCTGGTCAGCCCCATCGGACCCGCGAGGCGCTGCGCGACCGCGGTTCCGTAGCTCATGCCGAGGATGCGCTCCACCACGCCCCCGAGGACGCAGATTCCCGTGTTGGAGTATGCGTAGGAGGTGCCAGGGGCGAAGAGCGGCCCGTTGCGCGCGGCGAACCCCAGGATCTCCTCCAGCGTCCAGACCTTCGTCGCGGTGTTGGCGGGATCGTTCCAGAACGTGTTCGCGTTCAGGTGGTCGAACACCCCGGCGGTGTGGCTGAGGAGTTGCCGGAGGGTGATGCTGCCCGAGTTGGGGACCGGGCAGTCGGGCCAGTGCTCCGTGACCTTGTCGTCCAGCTCGAGCCGTCCCTCCTCCGCGAGCTTCAGGATGAGCGCGGCCATGAAGGACTTGCTCACGCTCGCCACCCGGAACCGGTGCGTGGCGCTCAGGGGGGGGCTGTTCACCCAGGGCGCGCTCGCCCCCACCGTGGCGGTGTACAGCTTGTCGTCGCGGGTGAGGACCGCCACCGAGACCCCGCGCAGGCCGGGCGTGAGCGTGGCCCACCCCTGCTGCAGCCGGTTGGCGAGCTCCGCCTCGGGGGTGAGCGTCGGCGGCGGCTCGACGATCGGAGCCGTCGGCTCCTTCCCGCATGAGGCGGCCGCGAGCGTGAGGAGCGCCAGGATCGCGAACCTGCGGATGGACCGCAGGAGCGTAGCGTCCGCGCTGGCCATGTCACGCCATCCTTTCGCCGTCACCGTGGATCGTGCCGCACACGAGCTCGCCGGCCTTCCGGCCGAGCGCAACCTCGGAGTCGTGAGCCGCACCGGCAAGTCGGCCGCCTTGCCGAGGACACGGCCGCCGCCTACCCTGCCTCTCGGCTCCTGCCCGCAGCCGTCTTCCCCGTCCGTCCCGCCGCATCCGGGGGTGGTCCCGCCTTGCGGCAAGGAGCTCCGCCATGATACCTGCCGAGCGCCGCGTCCGGCTCTGCTCCGGCCTCGTCTTCGCCGCCCTCTTCCTCCTCTCCACCGCGTCGGCCCCGGCGCAGGTCGCCCCCAAGGGGAGCCGCTCCGCCAAGGCGGACGCCCCGTGTACCGAGTGCTGCACCAGCCTTCTGGCGGGAACGCAGGCCACGGTAGACGGCTCCACCATGACCAGCCACTCGTGCGACTCGGGCACGGACAGGACCTGGATGGACATGGTGCCCCGCCGCACCCACGGCGCCGGCGCCATGGACACGATCTGGATGGAGCCCAAGGAGACCAAGGGCCCCTACGACCCGGACCGTCTCTGGGCAGGGACCATCCCCCAGGCAGCAGAGACCTTCAAGTTCCTGAACGCCGCCTACCCCATCATGAACGAGCACCAGCTCGCCATCGGGGAGACGACCACCGGCGGCAAGCGGGAGCTGAGGAGCACCGAGGGGATGATCGACGCCCCGGAGCTCTACCGCCTGGTGCTGCAGCGCGCGAAGACGGCCCGGGAAGCGATCCGCGTGGCCGACGAGCTCACGAAGAAGTACGGCTACAACGACTGGGGCGAGTGCTTCACCTTCGCCGATCCCCAGGAGGCGTGGTTCTTCGAGATCCTGGGGCCGGGCCAGGGCAAGGTGGGCGCGGTGTGGGCGGCGGTGCGCATCCCCGACGGCGAGATCGCCGTGAGCGCCAACGCCCACCGGATCCTCGAGCTCGACCTCAGCGACCCGAACCGGTACATGGCGTCGGCAAACGTCCACTCCCTCGCCCAGGAGATGGGCTGGTGGAGTCCCCAGAGCGGCGAGCCGTTCCGTTTCGCCTACGCGTACGCCGACCGGAACAGCCTGTACTCGAGACGCCGCGAATGGCGGGCCTTGAGCCTTCTCGCGCCTTCGCTGCACCTCGACCCCAACGCCGAGAACTACCCGCTCTCGGTGAAGCCGGACAAGAAGGTCACCGTGCCCGACCTCCTGGCCATCTTCAGGGACAGCTACGAAGGCACGCCCTTCGACATGACCCGGCGGCTCACCGTGGTGGGGCCGGACGGGAAGGCGGTGAAGAGCCCCGTAGCCAACCCGTTCATGAACGCCGACCTGCGGGAGCTCCTGAGGGTGGACCGGGAGCGGACCATCGCGTCGCCCACCGCCACCTACCTCACCATCACCCAGTCCCGGAGCTGGCTCCCCGACCCCATCGGGGGCCTGGTCTGGCTCGGGTACGACAACCCCGCCACCACTCCCCACATCCCGTTCTACATCGGCGTCAGCCAGATGCCCGCGACGTACATGGTCGACGGGCGGCGGGAGTTCAGCCGTGACTGCGCCTGGTGGGCGTTCCGCCGTGCGAGCAAGCTCTCCTACTTCCGCTACCAGGAGATCAAGGGCGTGCTGGAGGCCGTGTGGCGCCCCATGGAGGACGAGGCGTTCGCGAATCAGGCCGAGGTGGAGGCGGAGGCGCTCTCGCTGTACCGCACGGACCCGGCCAGGGCCGAGGCCTTCCTCACCGAGTATTCCCACCGCCTCGCCAACGCCGCGGTGGAGCGCTGGTGGAAGCTGGGCGACGAGATCTGGGTGCGGTTCAACAACGTGTTCTGAGGCCCGGACGGAGCGGCGGGCGGATCATGAGCTCCGCCCGCCGCACCCGACCGAACGCGTCGCCCGGGGGGAAGGCCCTATCCCTCCACCCGCTTGAGCACGTAGTGACCGCCGCCCGAGTCCGCGCGGAGGACGGCGCCCCGCCCGTCCGGGCCGGTCTCGAAGATCCAGAGCGTGTTTCCGGCTTGCCAGCGCAGCCCGTCCCGGTACACGGGCTTCACCGGGCTGGCGGTCCCCGCCTGGTTCACGGTGAGGGAGTCATCCACCACGGACACCTCCACGGTGATCTCGCGGCCCCGTGACGGCCCCCTGTACCTCCCCGTCAGCTTCGACAGGTCCCCGGCGTACGTCGCCGGCGGCGGCGGCGCCCCGGGCCCGATGACCGCCTCGATCAACCTCCGGGACAGAGCCGCCGGAGGCCTCATCCCCGCCGAGTTCTGCAGGACGACGACGATGAGATCCTCGTCCGGGTAGTACCATCCGTCGGAGAGGAACCCATTGATCCCGCCCCCGTGGGCCAGCGCCTTACGCCCGTTGTCATCGAGGCTCGAGAGCCCCATCCCGTATCGGATGAGCGTGCCGTCCGCCAAGGGATCCGGCGTCGTCATGTCGGCGTACGACGCGGCCGACACCACCTGCCCGCCGTGGAGGGCCTGGTTCCAGCGCACCAGGTCCCCGGCGGTGGAGCAGAGCGAGCCGGCGGCGTAGGGCCACGCGTGGTCCAGGTACCCCTTCTGCCGCAGCCCCTGCGGGCCCTGGTCGTACCCGTGGGCGCGGCGCGCCACCACCGCGCTCTCGTCGCAGTAGTACGAGCGCGTCATGCCGAGCGCGTCGAAGAGGTGCCTCTCCACGTACTCCTCGTACGGCTCGCCGCTCGCCTTCTCGATAATGAGACCAAGCAGGAAATACGCCGAGTTGTTGTAGATCTGCGCCGTCCCAGGCTCGAAGTCGAAGGGCACCGCCTCGAACTTCGCCACCAGCGAATCACGGGGAAGGTCCCGCATCATGATCTCCCCGAAGACCGGCATCTCGGTGTAGCCCTTGATCCCCGACGTGTGGTCCAGGAGGCGCCGCAGGGGGATGCGCCGTCCCTGCGTGTCGTAGTCGGGGAGGTACGTCGTGATGTCCGCATCCAGGTACAGCTTCCCCTGCTCCGCGAGCTGCAGCACCGCGGCCGCGGTGAACTGCTTGGTCATGGACCCGATCTCGAAGACCGCGTCAGCGGTCACGGGGACGTTCCACTCCAGGTCCGCGAGGCCGTACCCCTTCAGCAGGAGCGTGTCGCCCCGATGCACCACCGCCACCGACACGCCGGCCACCAGCGAGTCCGCCACCCAGGTGGTGGCCAGGGAGTCGAGCCTGGGCACGAGGGTGGCCCGGTCGGGTTGCTGCGCGGAGGCGGAGGCCCCGGGCAGGGTGATGGCGCAAAGGGCGAGCAGCGTGCCGCGGGCGATCGGTCTCATCAACGCGTCTCCTTGTGCTCGTGGCCCGACCCTACCACCACTCCTTCTGCAATTCCTCGAGCGCGGCACTCCCCGGGCACAGCACCTCGTACGGCAGCCCCACCAGCGGCTGGTCCACCGTGTTCTCGAGGACGTGCAGGTCGGCGTCGGACTTCTCGATGTAGAGGAGCCCGGTGGCCACCTCCCCCCTCGCCCGCGACGCGCGCAGGTACTCCAGGACGCCGCCGCGGTTCGTGGGGTCGAAGCTCTGGTCGACCTTGCGGAGCTTCACCGTGCTCCCGTCGTGGAGCTTCACCGACCGGACGCCGCCCTCCTCGTAGTCGGTGGTGATCTCCCGGCGCAGCGGGATGAAGTCGGTCTCCACCACCTCCTGCACCGCGGAGCGGGTGTAGGAGTAGCTCTTCGTGGACTCCTCGTGGTTGTTGAACGTCACGCACGGGGAGATCACGTCCACGAGCGCGAACCCCTTGTGGCTCATCCCGGCCTTCAGGATGGGGACGAGCTGGCGCTTGTCCCCGGAGAACGAGCGCGCCACGAATGTCGCGCCGAGCGAGAGCGCCAGGTTCACCGGATCGATGGGCTCCTGGCGGTTCACGTCGCCGCTCTTGGACTTCGATCCCACGTCGGCGGACGCGGAGAACTGCCCCTTGGTGAGGCCGTAGACGCCGTTGTTCTCCAGCACGTACAGCATGTTCACGTTCCGCCGGATGACGTGGCAGAGCTGGCCGAGCCCGATGGAGAGGGAGTCGCCGTCCCCGGAGATCCCCACGTAGAGCATGCTCTGGTTCGCGGCGTTCGCCCCCGCGGCGATGGACGGCATGCGCCCGTGCACCGAGTTGAAGCCGTGGGCCTCCTTCACGAAGTAGGCCGGCGTCTTCGACGAGCACCCAATCCCCGAGAGCTTGGCCAACCGGTGCGGCTGCACGTCCAGCTCGTAGAACGCCTGGATGAGCGCCGCCGTCACCGAGTCGTGCCCGCACCCGGCGCACAGCGTGGACATGGCGCCTTCGTAGTCGCGGGGCGTCATCCCGAGCGCGTTGGGGCGCATCCCGGGGTGCCGTGCGGTGGGCTTCGCGATGTACGTCATGACGCCACCTCCGTCTGTGCGCGCTCGAGCACGGGCCGGATCCCGTCGAGCACGTGCCCTTTGCTCAGGGGCTGGCCGCCGTAGTAGTTGACCGGGATCATCTTCGTCCGGGGGCAGGACGTCTCCATGGCCAGGAGCATGCGGAGCTGGCCGTCCCGGTTCTGCTCCACGACGAAGATCGTCTCGTGCTCGGCCAGGAAGCGGTCCACCGCGGCGCCGAACGGGAACCCGCGCACGCGCAGGTAGTCCACGTCCACGCCCTCCGACAGGAGTTGTTCCCGGGCTTCCAGCACCGCCCAGTGGGCGCCGCCCACGGACACGATGCCGTAGCGGGCTTTGCGCCCTTCCCCGCGGTGGACTTCCGGCGCAGGGACGTGGTCCGCCGCCGAGTCGATCTTCCGGGCGATGCGGTCCACCACCTCCACGTACGCCTCGTCGTCCTCGGTGTAGCGCCCGTACTTGTCGTGCCCCGAGCCCCGCGTGAAGTACGCGCCCTTCGGGTGCACCCCGGGAAGCGTGCGCCAGGGGATCCCGTCCCCGTCCACGTCCAGGTAGCGGAAGAACGACTTCGCCTTCTCCAGCTCCTCGGCGGAAAGGACCTTCCCCCGGTCCGGCCGGTAGGCGTCGTCCCACTCCAGGCGGGGGATCACCCAGTCGTTCATCCCGATGTCCAGGTCGGACACGAGGAACACGGGCGTCTGGAAGCGCTCCGCCAGGTCGAAGGCGGCCACCGCGAACTCGAAGCACTCCTTCGGGTCGGCGGGATACAGCGCGATGTGCTTGGTGTCCCCGTGCGACGCGTACGCCGTGAGGATCAGGTCGCACTGCTGGGTGCGCGTGGGCATCCCCGTGGAGGGGCCGGTGCGCTGCACGTCCACGAACACCGAGGGCACCTCGGCGTAGTAGGCCAGGCCGATGAACTCGCTCATGAGCGAGATCCCCGGGCCGGAGGTGGGCGTGAACGCGCGCGCCCCCATCCAGTTCGCCCCCAGGACCATCCCCGCCGCCGCCAGCTCGTCCTCGGCCTGGAGGATGCAATAGCGCTTCTTTCCCGTCTCCGGGTCCACCCGGAAGCGCTCGCACCACTCCTTGAATCCGTCCATCACCCCGGTGGAGGGTGTGATGGGGTACCAGGCGCCCACGGTGGCGCCCGCGTACACGCACCCCAGGCCGGTGGCCGCGTTGCCGGTGATCATCACCTTGTCCCGGTTCGCGTCCATGCGCCGCACACGCACGGGGAGCGGGCACGCCCAGTGCTCCCGGGCGTAGTCGGCTCCCATGCGGATGGCCTGCAGGTTGGACTCGATGAGCGCGGGCTTGTGGGAGAACTTCTCGTCCAGCATCCCCCGCACCACGTCCATGTCGATGTCCAGGAGCGCCACGAGCGCGCCCACGTACGCGATGTTCTTCATCAGGATGCGCTCGCGCGCCCTCTTGAAGCGCTCCGCGCACATGCGCGCCAGCGGGATCCCCAGGAAGGTGACGTCGTCCCGGAGGAGCTCCTCGCCCAGCTCCTTGCTCGAATCGTAGAGCACCCACCCTCCGGACTGCACCTCGGCGATGTCCTGCTTCAGGCTCTGGGGGTTCATGGCCACCATCACCGCGAAGTCGGGGCTGCGCGCCGTGTGGCCGTCCCGGTTCACCCGGATCTCGTACCAGGTGGGGAGCCCCTGGATGTTGGAGGGGAAGACGTTCTTCCCGGACACGGGGATCCCCATGCGGAAGAGCGCCTGCAGGAGCAGGCTGTTCGCGCTCGCGGACCCGGTGCCGTTGACCGTGCCCACCTTCAGGGCGAAGTCGTTGACGCGGTCTCGATTCAGCTCGGCCACGATACCCATCCTGCCAGGGGAACGAGGACTTCGGACTTGCGCATGTCCCACGCCGCGGTGGGGCAGCGCTCGGCGCACAGGCCGCAGTGCACGCACAGGTCCTCGTCCTTGACCATGACGCGCCGGGTCTGCGGGAGATCTTCGGAAACGAACAGCGCCTGGTCGAGGTTGTCGGCGGGTGCCGACAGGCGCGCGCGGAGCTCGGCCTCGGGACCGTTCTCCGTCATGGTGAGGCAGTGCAGCGGGCAGATGTCGATGCACGCGTCGCACTCGATGCACAGGTTGGCGGTGAAGTCGGTCTGGATGTCGCAGTTGAGGCAGCGCTGCACCTCCCTGGCGGTCTCCTCCGCGCTGAAGCCCAGCTCCGCCTCCACCCCGATCCCTCGGAGCCGGTCCTCCAGGTCCACGTAGCGCATCTGGGTGCGCGCCGCCGGGTTGTAGTCGTTGGAGTAGCTCCACTCGTGGAGCCCCATCTTCTGGGAGACCAGGTTCATCCCGAAGGGCGGCCGCTCGCCGAGCGGGATCCCCTGGCAGTGGTTGTGGATGGAGATGGCCGCCTGGTGCCCGTGCTCCACCGCCCAGATGATGTTCTCCGGACCCCACGCGGCGTCGCCGCCGAAGAAGACGCCGGGGCGCGTGCTCTGCATGGTGCCCCGATCCACCACCGGCACTTTCCGCTCCCCGAACTCGATGCCGATGTCCCGCTCGATCCAGGGGAACACGTTCTCCTGGCCGATGGCGAGGATCACATCGTCGCACGGGACGAACACCTCCTCGACGGGCCGGAAGGCTTCCTTGCCGTCGTCGCCGATGAACCGCTCCACCCGGTCGAAGGTCATCCCCTTCAAGACCTCCTCCTCCACGACGTACGCCTTGGGAACGTGGTACTCCACCACCTCCACGTCCTCCGTTTCGGCGTCTTCCAGCTCCCACTCCGACGCCTTGAAGTCCTTGCGACCGCGCCGCGCCACCACCTTCACATGCTTGCCGCCGAGGCGCTTCGCGGCGCGGCAGCAGTCCATGGCCGTGTTGCCGACACCGATGACCAGGACCCGCTCGCCCACCGACTCCACGTGGCGGAACGCCACCGACTCCAGCCACTCGATCCCCACGTGGACCCGTTCCGTCTCCCAGCGCCCGGGGAGGTACAGGTCCTTCCCGCGGGGAGCGCCCACGCCCACGAAGACGGCGTCGTACCCCTCGTCCAGGAGCGCCTTCAGGCTCGAAACGGTGGTGTTGAGCCGGACGTCCAGCCCCATGTCGACGATGAAGCCGATCTCGTCGTCCAGGACGTGCGCGGGAAGCCGGAACGCGGGGATGTTGGTGAGCATCAGCCCGCCCAGCCGGTCCTGCTTCTCGTAGCACACCACCTCGTAGCCGAGGGGGAGGAGGTCGTTGGCCACGGTGAGCGACGCGGGCCCTCCGCCGATGAGCGCCACCCGCTTCCCGTTCTTCGGGAAGGGTCCCCTGGGGATGCGGTGCCCCACGCTCTCACGCAGGTCCGCGGCCACGCGCTTCAGGCGGCAGATGGCCACCGGCTTGCCGTCCACCCGGGTGCGCCGGCACGCCGGCTCGCAGGGGCGGTCGCACACGCGCCCCAGGATCCCGGGGAAGACGTTGGACTCCCGGTTGAGCATGTACGCATCGGTGTAGCGCCCCTGGGCTATGAGGCGGATGTACTCGGGGACGTTGGTGTGGGCCGGGCAGGCCCACTGGCAATCCACCACCTTGTGGTAGTACCGGGGGTCCCGGGTGTTCGTCGGCTCCATTCAGGTCTCCGTGCCTGCTGCAGCGGGGCCGCGGCCGGAGGACGGCGCGGCGCACCTCCGGTGCGGGAGCATGCCGACCGGGAGGGCAACGGGATGATGTCTGACCCCCTCCCCCTACGCAAGCGACCAGGAGGCCGGCAGGCGCGCCGCAGGGGGGGCTGGCCGCGCCCGCCTCCGGAGCGCCGCCCCGAGGGCTCATTGCGCCCGCGCCCCGACCGCCGGATCATTGCGCCATGTCCCCCGCCCGCCTCTCCGACGACCAGCTCCGCCGCTCCGCGCTGGCCCTCGATCCCGACAAGATCGTGGAGACCATCACCCTGCTGCGCCGCCGCATCGACGAGCGCTTCCCCGGGAGCGGGCTGGGCCGGGTGTGCTCCACCCTCCTGGACATCGGCGAGCGCACCCGGGAGAGGCTGGACTGGGTGGAGCGCCCCAATCTCTGGCTTCGCACGGCCACGGGGTTCGTGGCCCTCCTCCTCGTGCTGGGAGCCGCCGCGGCCGCTTGGGCGCTGGTGCAAGCGGTCAGGGAGACCGGCATCGACGACCCCCTCGCGCTGGTCGAGGCGGTCGAGTCGGGGATCCAGGAGATGGTCTTCGTGGCCGTGGCGCTCGCGTTCCTCCTCACGCTGGAGAGCCGGCTCAAGCGCAAGCGGGCCCTTGGCTTCATCAAGGAGCTCCGGGCGGTGGCCCACCTGGTGGACATGCACCAGCTCACCAAGGACCCCCACCGCATCACCGTGTCCGCGCCGGATACGGCGTCGTCGCCTCGGCGCGAGCTCACCCAGCAGGAGCTGGGGCGGTACCTGGACTACTGCTCCGAGATGGTCTCCCTGACCGCCAAGATCGCCGCGCTCTACGCGCAGCGCTTCGACGACGCCGTGGTGCTCCAGGCGGTGGACGAGGTGGAGGACCTCACCACCGGGATCGCCGGCAAGACGTGGCAGAAGATCACGATCCTGGAGCGGGAAGCTCCTACCGGTTGACCTCGAAGAGCGTGTTGTCCACGACCTCGAGGTAGGACAGGGACCGATTGGCCTTGTAGGCGTTGCAGGAGTGGTACCGGATGTCCCCGCGGACGGTCACGTTCCCGTTGGCGGCGTTCAGCCCGCCGATGAGCATTCCTCTGATGGTGGGATAGTCCAAGCTGCCGACGTTGCCCAGGGTACCCGCCAGCACGATCCCGTCCCACGAGAACGAGTTGAAGCTGGCGAAGGTCAGCCTCCCCGTGACGATGAGCACGCCGTGTCCGCTCCAGGACCAGTTTGCGTCCAGGTTCCCCCGATATCGCACGATGGGGAAGGAATCGGCGGGGATGGATCCCCAGTTCGGCGGCGACCCGTCGAAGTCCACCGGGAAGGATGCGCTGGAGAGGATGTCCCACCGTACCCCCACCGTGTCGTACATGGCGGAATAGTTGCCGTAGCTCACGCTGGAGGGGGCGGGTCCGGTCAACGACGCGCCTCCGCTCACCGACACGGAGCCGGACCCCTTCACCGCGCCCCGCACCCCTGCTGTCCCTCCGCCCGCGCAGTCGGAGCTGGTGGCTGCGTCGAATCCGTTCACACTGGTGGCCCAACCCAGCCACGACGACGTGTTGCTGATCGTGGTGTTCCCCCCGCTCACCCAGACCGTCCCCTTCAGACGGATGGGCGACATCCGGTGCCACGCATACGTCCCGACGGTGCGCCTCGCCGGGAGGAGCGGGGTGCGGATGTCGTTCACCTCCCCCGTGGACTCGATGTAGTAGAGGTGGTTGAGCGAGTCCTGTATCAGCACGCGCTTGGCGGTGACCGTGGCGACGCCGTTCCCGATGGCGTACAGGACCGTGTCCCCCACCGACCCCACCGACTCGCCCAGGTACCGGCTCATGCCGGCGCGGGCCACGGCCAGCGCCTGCTGCCCGTCCCGGTTCTGCCGGGCCAGCGCGAACTCGGAGCTGACCACCTGGAATCCGGTGGCCCCCGCCACCGCCACGGCGAAGAGGAGGAAGACCACCATGGCCAGCGCGAACCCGCGCCGGTCCCCGCGCGCGGCCAACGCCGTCATCGGCCGTTCCTCAGGTGCACGTTCACGGCCCAGCCGTAGGTGACGTCCTCCGCGCCCCCCGCCTGCGGGCGCGTGCGTGCCTGCGCCACGACGCGGACGGCGTCGATCTGGCCGAGGTTGGCCGCTCCGGTCACCGACGTGGCGTAGGACGCGCCGCCGGTGCGGTAGAGGAACCCGGCGGACGAATCCAGCCCGGTGACCATCTCCACCAGCGTCCCCCCGAACATCCCCCGGTAGAGCCCGAGGGTGCTCGGGTCCATGGTGGAGGTCTGGATCCGGTACTCCACCGCGCGGTAGATCATCATGATCGTGCCGGTGGAGGGCCATGATCCATGGTAGGCGTTGATGCTCTTGAGGCGCTGGAAGTCGCCGCTGATCCCCACCGTGTCGGCGCCGTTGGCATAGCAGTCCGCGGCCGGGTTTCCCCCGGGCTGACGGATGGCGTTCCAGTTGCCGATGTCGTAGTAGCTCCAAACGCCGTTGGTGCCGCGCACGCCGAACCCCGAGACCTCGCTCTCCGTAAGCGCGGCCGCGCCACCGTCCATCTGGACGGTGATCCGTGGAGGAGCCGACAACTGGGCGCACACCACCGCCATGACCATGGGCGCGCGGACCACCAGCCGCTGGTTGGCAGCCAACACCACCGCGCTGTCCGTCAGGCTGCGCAACTCGCTGGCCACCATCTCCGTCAACATGCGGGCGTTGTCCTGGGCCGTGGTGCGCGCGAGCTGGGTGGCATAGTACCGGTTCTGCACCAGGAAGGTCGTGGCCACGAGGACGACGAGCACCGAGGTGAGCGTCATGGCGACGATGGCTTCCACGAGCGTGAAGCCGCCCGTTCGCCGCGTCACCAAATGGTCGCCGCGTAGGACGTGGCCGAGTAGGACGGTCCTCCCCCGGCCGTCTGGGGCGCCAGGCTGACGTCGATGCGCCGGAGCAACCCGGTGACGGAGGTCACCGTGGCCCGCCGCACGTACACCACTCCCCGCACCGTGACGATGTCCTGCTGGGTGCCCACGGTGACGGAGTCGAAGGGGAGCGCCTCCAGGGAATCCAGGCGCTCCTGGACCCGCGCCACCAGCTCCGAGCTCTTGGCGGCGTACTCCATCTGCCGGGTCAGCGCCCCTGTGAGCTGGAGCACCATGATCACGCCCAGCGAGAAGATCACCAGCGCGCCGATGACCTCGATCAGGGTGAAGCCCCCACGTGAAGGGCCCGAACCACGACATGGAGCGCCGCTCACCTCTCCTCGACCTTCGAGGCTCCCAGGCTGTTGAAGGAAACGGTGTACCGCACTGCGCCGGCCTCGAAGGAAGCCTCTCCCAGCGTGCCGGACCCATGGATGTTCGAGAGGTCCACCACGCCGCGGCCGCTGAGGACCACCGTGTCCCCCCGGAATTTCAGCTCTATGGCACTCAACTCCACGTCGCCGTTCACGCCGAACCTCCTCGTCACCAGCTCGGTCCCCGAGCTCTGGGCGACCACCTGGTACCACCGGTTCGCCTCGTAGAACCGAACCACCACCGGCTCCTTGGCGCGCACCGCCGCCGACCGGGCCAGGGTCAGGTCCCGGGCGAACACCTGGGCCGCCAGCCTCGCCGACGAGCGCTCAAAATAGCCGCTGAAGGTCAATCCGGCGAAGCCCAGCGTGAGGCTCGCCAGGACCAGCACGATGGCGAGCTCCAACAGGGTGAATCCCCTTCCACCCGAAGTGGAAAGCCGGCTTGCAGGTCCTGCGGACACCCTTCGCGACGCCTCCCGTCTGGTTGAGGGGCAGATTCGAAGATGCTACTCCCTCCGGGGCCCCTCCAATAGTACCCTCGAGACCGCCCGGCGTTGAGGCCGCCGCCTTACCCCCTCCTGCGGGGGGCCCCCTATGTTATCGTCCATGGGATGCCCAGCCTGCCCGGGCCCTCAACCAGAGCCGCGCCATGTCAGCCACCGAGCCCCACCCCGCCGCCCCCCGCAGGAGCCACCGTGCGCTCGGCTCCGCCGCGGTCGTGGCCGGGTTGGTCGGGACCGCGTGGGTGGCGCTCGCGGGGCCGCTGTCGGCTCAGTCGGCCGGAACCCCCGCCACTGCCTCGGCGGAGGCTTCGCTGGCGCTGACCACCCTCGACGGCGGAGCGGCGTGGATGGGCTCCGCGACCGCCCTCCTCGGCCTCACCTCCCGGATATCTCTGGGCGGCGGGGGGAGCGTGCTACTGGGCACCCGCTCCCTGCCCGGCTCGGCCCGCGGGACCGACCAGGAGCTGCGCACCGCTTTCGGCGGCCTGGTGGTCCAATTCGATGCCGCGCGGCGTGAGGACAGGCACCTCTGGCTCCGCGTGCTGGCCGGCGCCGGGAACGCCAAGCTGGACCTGGCGCTGGTGGGGACGCAGATCGCCTCCGACAACTTCGGCGTCCTCGTGCCCGAAGTCGGCGCCAGCGTGCGCCTCTCCGGGCCCCTCCGGCTCGGCGGCGCCCTGGGATACCGGGCGGTCCTGGGCGTGGACGACCTCCCCGGCCTGGCGCCTTCGGACCTGCGCGGCCCATCGGTGCGCGTGCTGCTGTCCGTCCATCGCTTCTAGCCCGCGGAATATCCTCGGACTTTGCCGGGACTATGGGATGGCAGCGCGTTTCTTCTTCCTTGACACATTCGGCTTGCGCCCCGCCTATTCACGCCACACCCCGACACCTGCGGCGGAGTGTCGGCGATTCCCCTGGGGAGGCGAGCAGCCATGTCGGACATCGACGAGAAGGTCCTGAGCGCGGTGGAGGCTGAGCTCAAGAGGAACCCCCAAGCCACGGTGGACGAGCTCTTCGCCGTGGCCCTGGGGGTGAACAAGGAGGTAGCCGGCCTGAGCAAGAGGCAGTTCCACGCCCGCTACCCCCTCCAGGTGAAGCGGAAGCTCAGCCCGCGCAAGCCCCGCCGGCCCCGCCCGGCCAAGCCAGGCGCCAAGCGCCGCCGCAAGCCGGCGGACGGCTCTGCAAGGGAGGCCGTGCGTGCGAGCTTCCTCAAGTTCGCATCCGACCTGGCCGCCGCCGAAGCCCGCAAGGATCTGGTTCGGGTCGTGGCGGGCGTCGACCGCTACGTGGACGAGGTCCTCAAGGCCACCGGAAGCGCCTGACGGCCCGCGGGCCCGAGGGCAGCAGCCGGCCACGTTGAGCGCGCACCCCCTCCCCCTCTGGGTGGGAGCCTCCGGGCGCCCCCCGGGGCAAGGGACCGACACGTTCCTCCTCCTCCACGGATACGGTGCGTCCTCGTTCAGCTGGCGCACGTGGACCCCGTTTCTCGCCGAGCGGGGTCACGTGATCACCGTGGACCTGAAGGGCTTCGGCCGGGCCCCCAAGCCCGCCGACGGGCGGTACGCCCCCTCCGACCAGGCCGAGCTCGTGCTGCGGCTCGTGCGCGAGCGCGACCTGGCCCGCATCACCCTCGTGGGCCACTCGCTCGGCGGTGGTGTCGCCCTGTACGTGGCGCTGGGGCTTCGCGACGCAGGCGAGCACCACCGGCTCGAGCGTCTCGTGCTCGTCGCAGGCGCGGCCTACCGCCAGCCCCTTCCCCCCTTCGCGGCGCTGGCGCGCCACCCCCGCCTGAGCGCGCTCGCCCTGCGCGCGCTGGGACCCGAGCTCGTCATCGCCCAAACCCTCCGCGCCATGGTCTTCGACCCCGGCAGCATCACCCGGGACCAGATACGCGGATACGCTGCGCCTCTGCACGATTCCGGATCGCTCGGAGCCCTCTGCGCCTCGGGCCTGCAGATCCTCCCCCCCGATCTGGACCGGATCACCTCCCGCTACAGCGAGATCGACGTGCCCGCGCTCCTCCTGTGGGGCCGCCAGGACCGGGCCGTGCCGCTCTGGGTGGGACGCCGCCTCGCAGGCGCTCTGCCGCGCGGCACCCTCCGTGTGCTCGAGCGCTGCGGTCACATGCTGGCCGAGGAGCGACCCGAGGAGTCCCTCGAGGCCCTGCGGTCCTTCCTCGACGCGCACGCTGTTCGCCGATGACCGGCCTCCCGCGCCCCCCCGCGCCACCCGCGGCCTGGCGATTCCTCCTCCCCGCCGGCGTGGCCGAGATCGTGTTCCTGGCCGCGCTGGGATGGTGCCCGGCCGCCGACGCCCCGGGCTGGCGGGCGCTCTTCTTCGCCGGCGCCTTCGCCGCCTACGCCCTGGCCGCCAGCCTGGTCAAGGACGCCCGGGGCGGCGCCGCGCTGCTCTGGGTGACGGCGGT
>JBFYZE010000056.1:0-2502 GCA_041309665.1 Gemmatimonadales bacterium
AGCGCCGCCCGTGAGTTCCGTGCCGCCTGGGTGGCCACGGTGGACAACATCAACTGGCCCAGCGAGCCGGGCCTCACCACCGAGGAGCAACAGCGGGAGGCCGTCGCGCTCCTCGACCGCCTTCAAGCGCTGCACTTCAACGCGGTGATCCTCCAGGTCCGGCCCCACGCCGACGCGCTCTACGAGAGCGCGCTGGAGCCCTGGTCGTACTACCTCACCGGCGAGCAGGGACGCGCGCCGTCGCCGGCGTACGACCCGCTCCGATTTTGGATCGAGGAGGCGCACGAGCGCGGGATGGAGCTGCACGCGTGGCTGAACCCCTACCGGGCGCATCACCCACAGGGCGGGCCGGTCACGGAGACCTCCCTGGTGCGAAAGCGGCCCGAGCTGATGCTCGCCCTGAGCCAGGGGTTCTGGTGGATGGACCCGGCGCTGAAGGCCACCCGGGAGCACTCCCTGGCGGTGGTGCGGGACATCGTGCGCCGCTACGACGTGGATGGGGTCCACTTCGACGACTACTTCTATCCCTACCCGGAGTACAACGGCGGCGCCGACTTCCCCGACAGCACAAGCTGGAACGCGTACGTGCGGAGCGGCGGGAAGCTCTCCCGGGGCGACTGGCGCAGGCAGGGGGTGAACACCTTCGTCCAGGACGTCTTCCGCGCCATCCACCAGGAGAAGCCCCGGGTCAAGTTCGGCCTGAGCCCCTTCGGGATCTGGCGCCCGGGCCACCCCGAGTCCATCGCCGGGTTCGACCAGCACGGCCAGCTGTACGCCGACGCGCGCCTCTGGCTCAACGAGGGGTGGGTGGACTACTTCACTCCCCAGCTCTACTGGCCCATCGCCCAGATCCCCCAGAGCTACCCGGTGCTCCTTGGCTGGTGGGCCGGGGAGAACACCCGGCAGCGGCATCTCTGGCCCGGGATCAACGTGGGTCGCTTCCCCGGCGCCCAGGCCGCCGGCGAGGTGGTGGACCAGATCATGGTGACCCGCGGCATGGTCCCCGCTTCGCCGGGCACGGTGCACTGGAGCATCGGCCCCCTGGTGAGGAACGACACGCTGGCGGCGGCGCTGCTGGCCGGGCCGTATGCGCAGCAGGCGCTGGTGCCTGCCACTCACTGGCTCGACGCGCGCGCCCCCAAGGCGCCCACGGCCGCGGCGGAACGCGCAGCCAACGCGGTCCTCGTGGGGTGGGCGCACCCCGAGCCGGACGACGTCTTCCTCTGGGTCGTCTACTGTCGGGTGGGTGCCAACTGGCGCTGGCAGATCCTCCCGTCATCCGCGCGCAGCGTCACGCTGGCAGACCCACCCACCGCCGCCCCCGCGGAGGCCCCGAATGCTGGCGTGGCGGGCGCATCCACCCCCCGGATCGTCGAGGTTGCGATCTCGGCGGTGGACCGTGTAGGGAACGAGAGTCGGCCTACGTATGTTACCCTGTCTTCCGAAAGAGGAGCACGGCAACCGCAGGCGAAGCCGTGACGTCTCAGGGGGGTGACTCATGAGGGGTGGACAAGGACGGTACGGTATGCGCGCTCGGAGCTCGTCGAATCCCAGGGCCGCCGCGGCCGCCGCCGCGCTGCTGGCCCCGCTGTGCCTCGGGTTGGCGCCCTTCGTCGCCCTGCGCCTGGGGCTGGAGGCCCAGGAGGCGCCGGCCGGAGCCGGGGCGGGACCCGCCACCCGCGAGCGCCCCGTCGTGGTCGCCACCCGGGCCACCGGCCCCATCCACGTGGACGGGCGCCTGGACGAGGCGTCCTGGGCGCAGGCGCAGCCGGTCAGCGACTTCACGCAGGTGGACCCGGAGGAAGGGCAGCCGGTGAGCGAGCGCACCGAGGCCCGCGTGCTCTACGACGACGAGGCCATCTACATCGGCGTGAGGCTCCACGACCGCCAGCACCCCACCATGCGCCTGGGCCGCCGGGACATGGACCTCATGGACTCGGACTGGCTGGGCGTGGTGATCGACTCCTACCACGACCACCGCACCGCCTTCTCCATGGACCTCAACCCCGCGGGCGTGCAGCGCGACGCGGTGAAGACCATGGTGAACGGGGCCGAGCAGGACGACATGTCCTGGGACGCCGTGTGGGACGCCCGTGCCACCGTGGACGAGGGAGGGTGGACCGCGGAGTACCGCGTGCCGTTCAGCCAGCTCCGCTTCGGCAACGCGCCGGAGCAGACCTGGGGGATCCAGCTTGAGCGGGTCATCGGCCGCCGCAGGGAATACGCCGTCCTCTCCTTCACGCCCAAGAGCGAGCCGGGCGGCATTCCCACCTACGCCCACCTGACCGGGCTCCGCGACATCGAGCCGGGACACAGGCTGGAGGTCCTCCCGTACGCGGTGGCCCGCGCCGAGCGCGTGGACCCGGGGGCAAACCCCTTCCGCACCGACTCCGAGTACCTCGGCTCCGGCGGCGTGGACCTGCTCTACCGGGTCACGTCCGACTTCGCGTTGAACGCATCCATCAACCCCGACTTCGGCCAGGTGGAGGCGGACCCGGCGGT
>JBFYZE010000057.1:0-4721 GCA_041309665.1 Gemmatimonadales bacterium
GCGCCCGGCGGCGCCCAGGACGCGCCCGCCCCCCGGGGCGTGCGCTTCTACCCGCGGGCCGGGCTCGTGGACCCCGACGCGTACTTCTACGAGTACTTCCAGAACTTCACGGGCGACGGGCTGACCGAGTGGACGACTGGCTTCCTGGGCCGCGCCTTCGTGGCCGGGGCGGGGATGGAGATCCGCCTGGGCGAGAGCGGAGCGTACCTCCGGGGCGAAGTCATGCGCTCCTTCGACGCGTGGATGTACGTGGCCCATTCCGTCGAGACGCTGCGCGACCTCTTCTTCCCCCCGGAGGTGGTGACCACCTGGCTGGACGTGCCCGCGACGGTGACCTTCGCCAGCGTGCACGTCGTGCTCCCCACGAAGCTCGAGCTCGGGCCGTTCAAGCCTTACGTGCTCGTGGGCGGGGGCGGGAAGTCCTACACCTTCGGCGAGCCCACCGAGGAGACCGACGTGGCGCCGACGTACCCCGAGGAGGGGTTCACGTGGGGCGCCGACGTGGGGGCGGGCCTGACCGTCCGCTTCAAGGGGCTGCAGCTCGATGTGCAGGCGCGGGACGCGCTCACCAGGTACTGGGGGAAGAACCAGCACGACATCCTCTATACCGGTGCGCTGAGCCTGGGGCTGAGGTAGGCCCCGGACACGCGCTCCCATGAACGTCCTCGTCACCGGCGCCACCGGGTACATCGGAGGGCGCGTCGTGGAGCGCCTTCTCGCCGGAGGGCACACCGTCCGCGTGCTCGTCCGGGACCGGGACCGGGCCCTCGCCCGCCCCTGGGGCCCGCAGGTGGAGATCGCCGAGGGGGACCTGGCGAAGCCGGACACGCTGAAGGGTGCCCTCGAAGGGGTGGAGGCGGCGTACTACCTGGTCCACTCCATGTACGCCGGCGCGGGCTTCGAGGAGCTCGACCGCGCGGCTGCCCGCAACTTCGTGGCGGCGGCCGCCGGCGTGCGCCAGGTCGTCTATCTGGGCGGCATCGTCCCGGCGGCGACGGGGCGGCGCAGGCGCTCGGCCCACCTGGAGAGCCGGGCCGAGGTGGGGAGGATCCTGCGGGAGGGCCTCCCCACCACCGAGTTCCGGGCCGGCCCCATCATCGGGAGCGGCTCCGCCTCCTTCGAGATGGTGCGGTACCTCACCGAGCGGCTCCCGGCGATGATCGCCCCCCGCTGGATCCTGAACGAGGTGCAGCCCGTCGCCGTTCACGACATCTTGGACTACCTGGTCGGCGCCCTCGGGCGGCCCGAGACGGCGGGGGTGGTGGACGTGGGCACCGACCCGGTGACGTTCAAGCAGATGATGCAGATCTACGCCGACGTGCGCGGGCTGCCGCGCGTCATCGTGCCGGTCCCGGTGCTGGCCCCTCGCCTGGCTGCGCTCTGGGTCGGGCTGGTCACCCCCATCCCCAACTCGCTGGCGGTACCTCTGGTGGAGGGTGTCGTCGAGCCCGTGGTGGGCGACACGACCAGGGCCCGTGAGCTCTTCCCCGGGATCGAGCCGATGCCCTATCGCGCCGCGGTGGAACGGGCGCTGGCCCGCAGCGACGACGGTCGGGTGTCCACGCGCTGGACATCGTCCGGCGGCCACACCGGCGTGCGGCTGGAAGACCGCGAAGGGATCGCACGGGAGGTGCGCACCCGTCGCGTCGAGGTGGCGCCCTCCTACGTCTTCCGGAGCTTCACCGCCCTCGGGGGGGAGCGGGGGTGGCGCGTCTGGGAGTGGGCGTGGCGAGCGCGGGGGTTCCTGGACAAGCTCGTGGGCGGGCCGGGGCTCCGGCGTGGGCGGCGTGATCCGGAGCAGCTGGTCCTCGGCGAGGCGGTGGACTTCTGGCGGGTCGAGGAGGTCCGGGCCCCCGAGCTGCTGCGCCTCCGCGCCGAGATGAAGGTGCCGGGCCGGGCCTGGCTCCAGTTCGAGGCGATCCCCGAGGGGGAAGGCACCCGCCTGGTGCAGACCGCCTACTTCGCGCCCACCGGCTTCGCCGGCTGGGCCTACTGGTACGGGATCTATCCCTTCCACGCCCGCATCTTCAGCGACCTGGTGGACGCCGTGGCGCGGGACGCGGTAACGCTGGCCAAAGCCGAGGGTGCCCGCGGGGCGGACCCTTCGGCCGACCGCTCGGCCTGAGGGCGCGGGGTTCGCTCGGGCTGCGTGCTGACGGCCTCGCTTGGCGGCGCGGGGTCGTCCATGCCCCCGCGCCGATGTCGGCCGCCGGGGCCACCCCGCGGGCCCTGCGGTCCGCTGCCACCGCGCACCAGAGGCGCGGCGTGCCGGCTCCGTGCACGCGGGGGTTGGACCCCCGCGGGGGGCGGGGCTACACTAGGCCCGCGGGCGCTTAGCTCAGCTTGGTTAGAGCACCTGCCTTACAAGCAGGGGGTCGGCGGTTCGAGTCCGTCAGCGCCCACTAGGCTTCTTCACCTCCGCAGCACGACCCTGCATGCCGCCTGACCGCCCACCGAGCGGTCCTCGACTTCGGCCAGGAGCATCAGCGCCCCGGCGCCGAACCCGGTGCGGACGCGCGCCGGCTCCCCGGGGCAGGCCTCCGTTCCCACCTGGAACAGGTGCTCTCCCTCCTGCACCCGGAACCCGGTGACCGTGCGGGAGCCGCGCTTCTGGAGTGTGCCCGCCACCTCGTGGTCGATGAGCACGGTGGCGCCTTCCAGCTCGGGCGCCATCCCGAACTGGATCTGGACGACGTGGCCGCCGCGGCCTCCGCCCGCTACCCTCCAGAGGATCACGACGAGGGCGCCGGCGACGAGCCAGGCGATGCGCCAGCGGATCCCTCTCACGGCCTGGGCCATCGGGTCACCTCACGACAGGGTCGACGGGGGTGGCAGGGGCCAGCGGAACGAAAGGAGCGTCTCCATGGACAAGAAGCGGCAAGGGCTCGCGGGGGCGCAACCCCGGGGCGCGCGTGCGGCGCTCTGCGCCGCGCTCGCGTTGCTGGCTTCACCGGGGTGCACCGCGCCCGCCGTGGAGGGCTACCAGCTCCAGGCTCCCCCGGAGGGGTTCCTCTACGCCGCCGAGCAGGGCTTCGCGGGGGGCGGGATCCCCGGACGCTCGCCGGCGGGCGGGGGAGTGTGGCTCGGCGACATCAAGCTGGACGAGCCCCGCACCACGGTTCTGGTCACCCGCTACCAGGGCGCCCTCGCCGAGCGAGATGGGGCGACGGCGCGGGAGGCTCGCGCCCGGGTGCTGAGGGGCTCCCCGTACAACCGCCTGGGACCGCTGCGCACCCTCGCGCTCGCGGACGGCCGCACCGCGTCGGCGTGGACCGAGGAGCGTCACGACGAGTATGGCCGTTTCCGCTCCCTGCAGGTCACGGCGGTGGTCTCCTACGACACGCTGGCCTTCGCCCTGGAGCTGGACACGTCGGTGCCCGAGCGCATGAGGGAGCCCCACCTGGACTCCATACTGGCGACCTTCGGTCTGGGGGCGACCACGGTCAACTGGGTTCTCGTGGTCGCTGCCGCGGGCGTCGCCGGGCTCGCCGCCCTCGGGCTGGCGCGCCGGGCCGGGAGGCGCCAGCCTACCGACTACCGCATGGCGCGCATCCCCGGGGCGCAGCCCCAGGACCGGGCCACGCCGGTGGACCGGCCGCCGGATGGCTGAGCCTCCCCTCGTTCGCACACCCTCCCGGAGGTCCCTCGTGAGCCCATGCCGCGCCCTCGTCCGCCTCCCCGCGCTGGCCCTTTCAGCCGCGCTGGCGGTTCCCGGCCCCGGCGCCGCCCAGGATATTGCCTCCACGTACCAGGACGTCGCCCGGCGCATCACCGCCGCCGCCACCGCGGACCACCGGGCGTACGAGCGCATCGGCGAGCTGGTGGACCGCTTCGGTCCCCGCCTCTCCGGCTCGGTGGCGCTGGAGCAGAGCCTGGACTGGATCCTGGAGGAGATGCGCGCCGACGGGCTGGCGAACGTGCGCTCCGACCCCGTCATGGTGCCCCACTGGGTCCGAGGGGAGGAGTCGCTCGAGCTCCTGCTGCCGCGTGCGCGTAAGTTGCCCATGCTGGGCCTGGGCGGGACGGTGGCCACGCCCCCGGACGGGATCCGGGGCGAGGTGCTGGTGGTGTCGAGCTGGGAGGAGCTGGAGGCGCGCCGGGCGGAGGCAGCGGGGCGCATCGTGCTTTTCGACGTGCCCTTCACCAGCTACGGGGAGACGGTGCAGTACCGGAGCGGCGGCGCCGTGGCCGCGGCGAAGGCCGGGGCCGTCGCCAGCCTGCTCCGCTCGGTGGGGCCCGCGTCCATGCAGACGCCCCACACCGGCGCCATGCGCTACGAGGAGGGGGTGCCCCGCATCCCCCACGCGGCCATCACCCTGGAGGACGCCGAGATGCTCCACCGCATGCAGGATCGGGGGGAGCGCATCGAGGTCCTCCTGAGGATGGAGGCACGCTCCCTTCCCGACGCGCCGTCCCGCAACGTCATGGCCGAGCTGCGGGGCTCGGAGTTCCCCGACGAGATCGTGGTCCTGGGCGGCCACACCGACTCCTGGGACGTGGGGCAGGGGGCCATGGACGACGCCGGCGGCGTGGTGGCGTCGTGGGAGGCGGTCCGCCTCCTCCAGGAGCTCGGGCTCCGGCCGAGGCGCACCATCCGGGTCGTGGGGTGGGTGAACGAGGAGAACGGCCTCCGCGGCGGAACCCAGTACGCGGCCGACCACGGCCACGAGAAGCACGTGCTGGCCATCGAGACGGACGGAGGGGTCTTCAGCCCACGGGGC
>JBFYZE010000058.1:0-3084 GCA_041309665.1 Gemmatimonadales bacterium
GCCGCCGGCGGTGCGTCCTGGGCCGCGAGTGGCGCGGCCCCGCAGAGCGCTCCGAGGGCGAAGGCCCCCAGGAGAGCCCGGGCTGTGCGCCGACGGGTCGGGGCGAGGGGCGGTGGGCGTCGAGCGTGGTCCATGGCCGGCGAACGATATCGGAAGCCCACGGGCGCATCAACGGGCGCGGCCCCGCCGAGGAGGTCGACGGGGCCGCGCCGGAGATGGCGGGAACGTGTGGGAATCGAACCCACCCACCCGGGTTCTAGCCGGGCTGCACGGTTTTGAAGACCGCCGGGACCACCAGGCCCCCTCCGCCCCCAGGGCACGAAGCTCCCCCACCGCCCGGGCGCCGTCAAGCGCGGGCAGCTCCGGGCCGCCGGGGCTCGCAGCGGAGGCTGTCCGCGCGCTGTCCCCGACCGGGGGCGCCTCGCTAACTTCGACGCTCCGTCACCCTGCGAGGAAAGGCCTCATGAGCACGTCCGACGCCGTCCTGCGGGAACGCGGCCCGTCGCCCGTCCCTGCCGCCCCTCCCCTCCTCCCCGGTCTCCTCCGCCACGGGGAGCGCAACCCCGGCGTGCCGCTGGAGCTCGAGTGGGTGCGGGAGGTCCGGGTCAACCGGAGCGCCGTGGAGCGCCGCGCGTCCACCTTGGGCACCCGCCGCACGGTGAAAAAGGCCTGGCAGGCGGCGTGGCTCCTTCGCGCGGTGAAGCTGATGGACCTGACCACGCTCTCGGGGGACGACACCCCGGACCGGGTGCGGCGCCTGTGCGGCAAGGCACGCCGTCCCGTGCGGGAGGACATCCTCGAGGCGCTGGGTGTGGCGCCGGAGGCCATCCGGGTGGGCGCCGTGTGCGTGTACCACCAGATGGTGAGCGCGGCCGTCGATGCCCTCAGGGGCTCGGGGATCCCGGTGGCGGCGGTGTCCGCCGGCTTCCCCCACGGACTCAACCCGCTCCCCCAGCGGATCCAGGAGATCCGGGCCTCGGTGGACGCGGGCGCCGCCGAGATCGACATCGTCGTCACGCGGGGGCACGTCCTCACCGCCGACTGGGAGGCGCTCTACGACGAGGTGCGTGGGTTCCGCGAGGCGTGCGGGGAGGCCCACCTGAAGACGATCCTGGCGACCGGCGAGCTGGGGACGCTGCGCAACGTGGCCCGGGCCAGCCTCGTGTGCATGATGGCCGGCGCCGACTTCGTGAAGACCTCCACGGGCAAGGAGGCCGTGAACGCCACCCTCCCCGTGGGGCTCACCATGGTGCGCGCCGTCCGGGCCTACGCCGAGCGGACCGGCTGGGCCGTGGGGTTCAAGCCCGCCGGCGGGATCCGCACGGCCAAGGACTCCCTCCTCTGGCTCATCCTCATGAAGGAGGAGCTCGGCGACCCGTGGACGCACCGGGAGCTGTTCCGCTTCGGCGCCTCCTCCCTCCTCGGCGACATCGAACGCCAGCTCGAGCACCACGTCACCGGCCGCTACTCGGCCGCCCACCGGCATCCCCTCGCATGAGCAAGGTCGCAGAGATCTTCCAGACGCTGGAGTACGGTCCCGCCCCGGAGAGCGCCGAGCGGGCGCACGAATGGCTCCGCGCCCACGGCGGGACGCTGGGCCACTTCATCCAGGGAGCGTTCACCCCCGTGGAGGGGCGCGAGCTCTCCGAGAGCCTCAATCCCGCGACGGGGCAGCCCCTCGCCCGAGTGATCCGGGGATCGGCCGAGGACGTGGACCAGGCCGTGGCGTCGGCCCGCTCGGCCCAGCCGGGGTGGTGGGCGCTGGGGCCCCACGGGCGCGCCAGGCACCTCTACGCCCTGGCCCGCCAGGTGCAGAGGCAGGGGCGGCTCCTCGCGGTGCTGGAGACGCTGGACAACGGGAAGCCGCTCCGCGAGTCGCGGGACCTGGACGTGCCCCTCGTCGCCCGGCACCTCTACCACCATGCGGGATGGGCGCAGCTCATGGAGGAGGAGCTTCCCGGGTACGGCCCCCTGGGGGTGGTGGGCCAGATCGTGCCCTGGAACTTCCCCCTGCTCATGCTGGCCTGGAAGGTGGCCCCAGCGCTGGCCATGGGGAACACCGTGGTGCTGAAGCCCGCGGGGTTCACCTCGCTCACCGCCCTGCTCTTCGCCGAGCTGGCGTGCGACGCCGGGCTCCCCCCGGGGGTGCTGAACGTGGTGTGCGGCGACGGGGGGCTCGCCGGCGCCGCCCTCGTGGCCCACCCCGCAGTGGACAAGATCGCCTTCACGGGGTCCAAGGAGGTGGGGAGGTCCATCCGCGAGGCCACCGCGGGGAGCGGAAAGCGCCTCAGCCTGGAACTGGGCGGGAAGTCACCGTTCATCGTCTTCGAGGACGCGGACCTGGACTCGGTCGTGGAGGGTGTGGTGGACGCCATCTGGTTCAACCAGGGGCAGGTCTGCTGCGCCGGGAGCCGGATCCTGGCCCAGGAGGGAATCGCCGAGGCGCTGGAGCGCAAGCTGAGGGCGCGGATGGAGACGCTCCGCATGGGCGATCCGCTGGACAAGACCGTGGACATGGGGGCCATCGTGGCCCCGGTCCAGCTGGAGCGGATCCGCGCGCTCGTGGAGCGGGGGCGCGCCGAGGGCGCGCAGGTCTGGCAGCCGTCCTGGGCGGTCCCGGGCGAGGGGTGGTTCTACCCCCCGACGCTGTGCACCGGGTGCGCGCCCGCCGGCACGCTCGCCCAGGTGGAGATCTTCGGTCCCGTGGTGGCCATGATGACGTTCCGCACCCCCGCCGAGGCGGTGGAGTTGGCCAACGACACCCGCTACGGCCTGGCCGCCTCGATCTGGTCGGAGAACATCAACCTGGCGCTGGACGTGGCGCCGAAGGTCAAGGCGGGGACGGTCTGGATCAACTGCACCAACGTCTTCGACGCGGCGTCGGGGTTCGGCGGGTACCGGGAGAGCGGGTTCGGGCGCGAGGGAGGCATCGAGGGGCTCTGGGAGTACGTGCGCCGCGACGACGCGGCGAACGGCGCGAAGCGCGCGTCCGCCCGGGTCCCGCGCGGGCGCCCGGTCCGGAGGGGAGCGGCGCGGGGTGCGAGCCCGCTTCCTCCCGTGGACCGGACGGCGAAGCTCTACGTC
>JBFYZE010000059.1:0-6358 GCA_041309665.1 Gemmatimonadales bacterium
GAGAACGGGGCCTTGTAGTCCCACGGCCAGTTCCGCTCCACGGGGAGCCCGCCCACGAGGCACCGGAACGAGTGCGTCTCGTCCAGCGCGGCCTCCAGGCGCCCCAGGACAAGGTTGGAGAGACCCGGGGCCACGCCGCAGTCCACCAGGCACGGGACCCCGGCCTTCTCCGCCTTGGCGGAGAGGGCGAACGCGTCTTCGGGGAAGAAGGAGATGTCCACCACCGGCTTCCCGGCGTCGAGGACGCGCTCCACGGTGCGGAAGCCCATGAACCCCGGGACGGCGCCCACCACGAGGTCGGCGTCGGCGATGGCCCGGCCGACGTTGGCCGGGTCCGAGAGGTCGATGCACATACCGTCTGCGCCGTCCTCCAGGAGGGTCTCCACCACCACCGGATCCACGTCCGCGATCGTCACGTTGAAGTCGTCGACGGCGGTCAGGTCGCGCACGATGGCGCTTCCGACGCGGCCGCCTCCAAGCACCACGATGTTCAGGGGAGCCTCCTTGCAGGGTCCTCGGGTCCGGACGTGGAATCAGGAAAAGGCGGGCCCGGTGTGCAAGGGGGGGGGCCTTCCGCGTCATCCAGGACAGGCAGAGAGCGCGGCCGCCTGGGGCGGCCCAACCTGGAGGGACCATGGGACGTGGAACCGGATGGACGGTGATGGCGCTGTGGCTGGCCCTGGCGCCGGCGGGGGCGAAGGCGCAGGGGTGGATCGAGCCCGGGACGCCCGGCTCGGAGGTGGCGCGGGTCCGCGGCGAGGTGCGGGTGAGGCTGGAGGGCCGGGTGGCCCAGGTGGAAGTGAGCGAGTGGTTCCGCAACCGCGGGGCCCGGGTGGCGGAGGGGCACTACCTCTATCCCCTTCCTGGCGAGGCGGTCTTCCAGGGCTTCTCCCTCTTCCAGGGCGACGCCGAGCTGCGCGGAGAGATCATGGACGCCGCCCAGGCCAGGGCCATCTACGAGGAGATCGTCCGGCGGCGGGCCGACCCGGCCCTCATCGAGCTGGCGGGGCACGGGCTCCTCAGGGCCCGCGTCTTCCCCATCGAGCCGGGGCAGGAACGGAAGGTGACGCTCCGCTACACGCAGGTGCTCTCACGGGCGGGGAACGCGCTCCAGCTCCTCTATGCCGGAGGGGTGCGGGGCGGGGCGGAGCGCCGGGGCCCCATCGTCATGGATCCACGCGTGTCGGGGGCGTCGGAGCCGGTCGAGAGGAACGGCGGGCGCCCGGCCCCGGCGCGCACGCTCTTCGAGGTGGTGGCGGAGGACGGCGAGGCGTTCCTCGACCCGTTCTCCCCCACGCACGCATTGGACGTGCACCGTGAGGGAGCGCGCCTCGTGGCGCGGGTGGACGGAGAGGTGACGGGGCGGCTGGCCGTCTTCTTCCCCCTGGCCGGTGACGCGGTGGGCGTGTCGGTGGCGGCGCATCGCCCCCTGGGGGAGGACGGGTACTTCATGCTGACGCTCTCTCCTGGCCGCAACACCGGGCGGGCGGAGCCCCGGGACGTGACGGTGGTCATGGACGTTTCGGGCTCCATGTCGGGGGAGAAGATCGAGCAGGCCCGCTCAGCGCTCCGCGGCCTCCTGGGGACGCTCTCCGCCGAGGACCGCTTCCGCCTGGTCGCGTTCTCCAACCAGGTGCGGCCCCAGGCCGAGGGGTGGACCACGGCGAGGGGGGACGGGCTCCGCTCCGCCCGCGCCTGGGTGGACGCGCTGGTGGCGGACGGGGGCACGAACATCGCCGGGGCGCTGGACGAAGCGTTCCGCCTGGAGACCCCCGACGGGCGGCTCCCGGTGGTGATCTTCCTCACCGACGGGCTCCCGTCGGTGGGCGAGCAGTCCCCGGAACGGCTCGCCGACCGGGCCCAGGCCCGCGCCGGGCGCGCGCGGGTGTTCGCGTTCGGTGTCGGTCACGACGTGAACACGCACCTCCTGGACCGCCTGAGCGAGGCGGGGAGGGGGACCACCGAGTACGTGGAGCCCGGGGAGGATGTCGAGCGCGCCGTGGCGCTGCTCGCGGCCAAGGTGCGCCACCCCGTGCTCACCGATCTGGAGCTGGGCGGCGCGCCGGTGCGCCTCAGCGAGATCTACCCGGTGCGCATCCCCGACGTCTTCGCAGGGGACGACCTCGTCCTCTTCGGCCGCTACCGGGGTGAAGGCACGGGCCCGGTGACGCTGCGCGGGCGGCGCGGAGGGCGCGCCGCGTCGTTCGCCGCCGGCGCCGTGTTCCCGCGCACGTCCGAGGCGAACGCCTACATCCCGCGCCTGTGGGCCTCGCGGAAGCTCGGGCACCTCACGCGGCAGATCTGGACCGAGGGCGAGACACCCGGGCTGGTGGAGGAGATCCGCACGCTCGCGCTCCGCTACGGGCTTCCCAGCGCCTACACGTCCTACCTCGTGCAGGAGCCCGAACTGGTCGCGGGCGGAGGCGGCCCGAGGCCGGCGCGGGGGCTCCCCGTGGCCCTGCCCGCTTCGCCTGGAGGCGCCGGGGGCCGGATGAAGGCCCAGGGAGCTCTGGTCCCCTCGGCGCCGTCGGCGGCCTCCGGCGCGGTGGCGGTGCGCATGGCGGGCGAGGCACAGCGGATGAGGGAGGCCCGCTCCGAGGAGGCGCTGGCGGCGGCCGACGCCCAGCTCTCCGCGGAGCTCGAGGAGGCCGGTGGTGGCCGGGCTCGGGCGGTGGCCGGGCGCATCTTCCGGGTGGAGGCCGGGGTATGGAGGGACGCGGCCCACCCCGCGGACCGCGAGCCGGTGAGGGTGAAGGCCTTCAGCGCGGCGTACTTCCGCCTCCTGGAGGCCCTCCCCGAGCTGCGGCCGATCCTCGGCGAGCTGGGAAGCGCGCTGGTGTCGGGCGGGCGGGTTAGCATCCTGGTGGGCGACGAGGGCGCCGAGACCCTAACCGAGGCGAAGATGCGCGACATCGTTACCGGATTCCGGGGAGCCCCGACGGCGCCGTGAGCACCGACTGGGCCGACCTGTATCGCACGGTGTTCCCCGACCTGGTCCGGTTCCTGCACCGCAAGGTGTGGGATCCGGACCGGGCGCGGGACCTGGCCCAGGAGGCGTTCGTGCGGGCGCTGCAGCACGACCCGCGCAGGCCCAGGCCGTGGCTCTTCCAGGTGGCCGCCAACCTGGCCCGGGACGAGGCGCGCACGGTGCTGCGCCGCAAGCGGCACCTCGTGCTCCTGAAGAGCGAGGCGGAGGTGGCCCAGGAGGAAGCGGGGGACGCGGGCACGGAGATGGAGGAGCGGGAGCGCCAGGGCCGGGTCCGCGAAGCGCTGGCCGCCCTGGGGGAGAAGGACCGGGAGGCGCTGCTCCTGTGGGACGCGGGGCTGAGCTATCCCGAGATCGCGCGCCAGACGGGCTTGGCCGTCGGATCGGTGGGGACCACGCTGGCCAGGGCGCGCCGGAGGTTGTCGGAGGCGTACCGGGAGAAGGAGCATGGCGATGTCGCACGTGGATGAGGGCGCGCTGCACGCGTACCTGGACGGGGCCCTGGACGCCCTGCCGGCGTCGGAGGCGGCGCGCATCCGCCAGCACCTGGCGTCGTGCGGGACGTGCGCCCGCCGGCTGGAGGAGGAGCGGGCGCTGAGGGAGGAGGCGAGCTCGATCCTGGCGGGAGCCGATCCGGGGGTTGGCGCCATGCCCCCCCTCGAGGAGCTTCGCCAGCGGGCCGCGGCCCGGACCCGGGTGGGGTCGGGCTTCCGCCTGAGGCAGCTCACCTGGGCCGCCTCTCTGGTGGTGGCCGTGGGCACCGGATGGCTGCTCCGCGGGAGCCGGGACCCCCGCATCTCCGAGGCGCTGGATCCGCTGCTCCGGGAGGCAGCGGAGGAGCGGGCGACCCCTGCCGACGAAGTGACGGCGCCGGGCGCCGTGGACGCACGCGTGCAGGTGGAGGCCCAGACGCCGCCACCCACCCTCGGAGGCGGGGCGGTCGCGCCCGAGCCGGCACGCGCGAAGCTCGCGGACGTGGTGGAGGCGGCGGAGCCCGTCGTCGAACCGGTCGCCTCGCCCGAGGCGGTGCGAGAGGAGGCGGTGCCGCCGATGGCCGACGTGGCGCTCGACACGCTGCGCCGGACGCTGGCGGCGGGGCGTGGCCAGGTGGCCGCCATCCTGGGGGACTCCGGAGCGGCGAGGCCCGCACCATCCCCGGCTGCACCGTCTCCGGCGGCACCCGCGGTCGCGCCCTCGATGTCGTTGACGGCGGAGTCCCGCGCCGGCCAGGTGAGCCGGGTGCTGACTCGGTCCGGGGCCATGGTTCGCGGTGCGGAGGACGAGTCCGTGCGGTGGGCGCGGGAGGGCGCGGGCGCCATCTCGGTGCCGGGACTCCCTGTCGTCTCCGTGGGGGCCGGAGGGGCCGACCTGCCGGCGGGTACGCTGCGGGTGCTCCAGCTCCTGGAGGGCGACACCCTGGAGCTCCTCCACCTCCCGGCGGGCGTGGATCCCTCCACCGTGACCGGTTCCGGGGACGCGCGCCGGAACCAGGTGGCCGTTCGCTACGGCGCGGGCTGGCTACTCGGCCGGGCCCACGCCTCCGTGGACGTGCTCGAGTCCCTCCTGGCCAGGATCACCGGGGGCGGGTGAGCGCCCGCTCGCCCGGGGCGGAATGCCCCACGATATTCCCCTGGAACGAAGCGACCTCAGCCCCGAGAGAGATGAGCATCAGACTGCTGGCTGCCTGCGCGGCCCTTTTCGCGCCTGCGGCCTTGGCCGCCCAGACTCCCGAGGTGGCGCGCGCGGTGGCCACCATCACGCAGGACGACTTCTCGTGGCGCGTGGGCGTCATCGCCCACGACTCCATGCAGGGGCGGGACACGCCCAGCCCGGGACTGGACAAGACCGCCGAGTGGATCGCGTCGGAGTTCCGCCGCATCGGGCTCAGGGGCGGCGCGGAGGAAGGCTCCTTCATCCAGCGCTATCCGCTGGTGGAGACCGCGCTGGACGCCGACGCGTCCGGGCTCCAGGTGGCCGGGGGGCCGCGCCTGCGCTTCGGCGCCGACCTGGCTCCCATGTGGGGCGCCGACCAGGCGGAGGCCACGGGCGGACTGGTGCTGGTCACCGGAGAGCCGGACGGAGCCGCCCTGGAGAAGGCCGACCTGGACGGGAAGCACGTCGCCGTGGCGCTCCCGCCCGGGGCCGCGATGAACCGGCGCGCCCTCTTCGGCATGCTGTCGGCGGTCGGCAGCTCGGGGGCGGCGTCGGTCATCATCGTGAACGGCGACTCCGACGGCGCCTGGGCGGCGGCGCTGGCGGAGGCGCTGGAGCCGTCGGTGTCCTGGCCCGGAGAGGAGCGGAGCGGGGCGGGGCCGTTCGGCATGCCCCGGCTCCAGATCCGGACCGCCTCGCTGGCCCGCGTCCTCCAGGCCTCCGGGGTGGATCCGGAGCGGCTCAGGCGCACCGGCCGCATGCAGCTCACCGAGGTGCCCGGCGTGACGCTCACCCTCACCCAGCGGGTGCGCACCACCCCCACCGGCGCCCCGAACGTGGTGGGGATCCTGGAGGGGAGCGACCCGGTGCTGAAGGACGAGTACGTCGTCTTTTCCGCGCACATGGACCACGTGGGAATGGGGACACCCGACGAGAACGGCGACTCCATCTTCAACGGCGCCGACGACAACGCGTCGGGCACCGTGGCCATCATGGAGGTCGCCGAAGCCATGGCGTCCCTGAGCCCGGCTCCGCGCCGCTCGGTGATCTTCGTCGCGGTCAGCGGCGAGGAGAAGGGGCTGTGGGGGAGCCAGTACTACGCCGACAACCCGTCGGTGCCGATCCAGCAGATGGTGGCCAACTTCAACGCGGACATGGTGGGGCGCAACTGGACGGACACCATCGTGGCCATCGGCAAGGAGCACTCGGACCTGGGCGCCACCATGAACCGGGTGAACGAGGCGCACCCCGAGCTGCGCATGACCGCCATCGACGACATCTGGCCGGAGGAGCGCTTCTACTTCCGGTCGGACCACTACCACTTCGCCCGCAAGGGCGTCCCCATCCTCTTCTTCTTCAACGGGACGCACCCAGACTACCACGGGCGCGACGACGAGCCGGATCGGGTGGACTCGGAGAAGGCGGCGAGGATCTCCCAGCTGCTCTTCCACCTGGGGATGGAGGTGGCCAACGCCGAGGAGCGCCCCAGGTGGAACCCGGAGAGCTACAAGCAGATCGTCTCGGACCGGAACTGAGGGGCGACGCGCCCGGCGTCCCCTGCGTAGGACGCCGGGCGCCTTGCTCGAGGTCGCTGCCGGATCGCTCAGTTCGGGGCGTCGCCGGGCCCCGGGACGACCATGAAGAAGTGCTCGAGCCCGAGGGAGCGCAGCACGTTCCAGGTTTCCACGGGGATCTCCTTCACCCACACCGTGCCCCGGG
>JBFYZE010000060.1:0-11570 GCA_041309665.1 Gemmatimonadales bacterium
CCACGGCGGAGCGCTCGGGATCCTGGTCTCCCTCTACCTGTTCGCCCGCACCCGCCCCAACCAGCCCTACCTGTGGCTCCTGGACCGGGTGGCGGCCCCGACCGCCCTGGGGGGGATGTTCATCCGCCTGGGGAACTTCATGAACTCCGAGATCCTGGGGCTGCCCACCGATGGGCCCTGGGGGGTGGTGTTCCTCCAGGTGGACAACATCCCCCGTCATCCTGCCCAGCTCTACGAGGCCATCTCCTACGGCATCATCTTCCTGGCCCTCTTCAGCCTTTACCGGAAGAAGGGCCCATCCCTACCTCACGGGACCCTCATCGGCCTCTTCATGGCCCTTGTGTTCTCCGCCCGCTTCCTCATCGAGTTCGTGAAGGAGCGGCACGTCCCCTTCGAAGCGGGACTCCCGCTGAGCATGGGCCAGATCCTGAGCGTGCCCCTGGTGCTGGCGGGTGCGGCGCTGGTGGTGTGGGCGCAGCGCAGGGGGACCCCGGCCCCGGTGGAGAGACCCGGGCCTCCGGCGCCCCGGGAGAAGCCGAAGGGAAAGGGGGGGCGGAGGCGGTAGCCCCCCCCGGGAAGGGCGCCGGGAACCTCCCGGGTCCCGGAGGGATATACGGTGTTCGCCCGCCGGGGCTCCCCGGCACGATCCACCCGTTGACCGTCAAGGAAGTGGCCCACGTCCGGCCGTTCGCAGAGGGGGGAGGAACGCCCACTCAGCAGGGGCCGGGCCGGAGGACGCTGGAGCAGGACATGGAGAAACGACGCATGGTGCCTTCCGAAGGGCGGCGGGGGCGGAGAGCCCTGAGCCTCCTGAGCGGGCTCGTGCTCCTCCTTGCCCTCGGCCTGTCTGCCAGCCATTCCCACCACGGCCAGGCGGGAAGCAGCTCCCACTGCGCCGTTTGCCAGATCCAGGGGCTTCATCTCGAGCAGGGCAGCGACCTTCCCACCCTGCCCTCCCCGCCCCTTCGCCTGGAGAGCCCTACCCCGGCGGCACCGGAAACCACCCGGCCGGCCCCGATTCCGACCCCCACCCTTCCCAGGGCCCCTCCCATCGTTGCCTGAGCTGTCGTAGGGCGGCGCCGGCAGGAGGCGTACAGGTCCTCCCGCGCCGCCGGCCGCTCCCTATCCGAGGCGGTTCGGGAGTTCTGTTCCCGGACCAGCCCCGCTCCCGACACCCCGCCGGAGCCTCCCCAGGCCCTCGTCCTGCGCCCATACCGGCGCGGCTCCCGGCACCCAGGCAAAGGAAAGTCACGATGAGAACCCGAAGGCTCCACAGGCCCCTGACCCTCAACCTCCTCTTTCTGACCGTCCTCCTCTGGATGACGCCCGGCGGCGTGCTCGCCCAGGCCGCCGGCAACCTCACAGGCCGGGTCCTCTACGCCGGGGGTGAGGCGGCGTCCGACGCGGAGGTGCGGATCCAGGATCTGTCCCTTCGAACGGCCGTGGACGAGGCCGGCGCCTTCACCTTCCCCAGCCTTCCGGCCGGGAGCTACCTGGTGGAGGCCACCAGCCCCCGCTTCGGCCGGGGGGTGGAGCGTGTGGAGATCCGGCCGGGGGCCACGACCACCATCACCATGGAGCTCGATCCCCTCTTCCGCCTCGACGAGCTGGTGGTCAGCGCCGGACCCCTCTCGGCCCGGCGGTCCGAGACCTACCAGCCCAGCTCGGCCCTCACCGGCCTCGACCTGGCCAGGGCGGTGAAGAGCAGCCTCGGGGAGACCCTGGCCGGGGAACCGGGGGTGAGCTCCACCTACAACGGCCCCGGAGCCAGCCGGCCCCTGATCCGGGGGCTGGGAGGGGACCGGGTCCGGATCCTGGAGGGGGGGATCGGGACGGGAGACGTGTCCAACCAGGGACCGGACCACGCCGTGGGCCTTGAGCCCCTGGCGGCCGACCGGATCGAGATCGTGCGCGGTCCCGCGACCCTCCTGTACGGCGGGAGCGCCGTGGGGGGCGTCGTGAACGTGTTCGACGACCGCATTCCCCGGGAGGCCCCCTCCGCCCCCCTCTCCGGGAGCTTGACGGCCCTGGGGGGCACCGTGGCCGACGAGCGGACCGGGGCCCTTTCGCTGAAGGGCGCCCTGGGAGGGGATTGGGCCTGGCACCTGAGCGGCCTGCGCCGGTCCACGGGGAACTTCGCCATCCCGGGGTTCGCCGAGCAGGCGCTGGTGGGGGAGGAGCCCGAAGGAGAAGAGGGAGAGGTCAGGGGGACCCTGGAGAACAGCGCGGTGGAGACCACCCGGGGGGTCCTGGGTCTCTCCTGGATCGGTGGTTCCGGATTCCTCGGCTTCTCCGTCTCGGGGCTCGACACGGACTACGGGGTGCCGGGCCACGGGCACGCCCACGAGCACGAAGGGGAGGAGCCGGGGGAGGAAGCCGGGCACGAGGAGGGGGGGGTCGTGATCGGCCTGGAGCAGCGCCGTCTGGATCTGGAAGGGGTCTGGCGCATGGGTGAGGGGAAGATCCAGGGAGTCAAAGCCCGCCTCGGGTATGCGGACTACCAGCACACCGAGTTCGAGGGCAGGGAGATCGGGACCCGCTTCAACAACGAGCAGTGGGAAGGGCGGGTGGAGCTCCAACACTCCCTGCGGGAGGCCATGATCGGCACCGCCGGAATCCAGGTCATGGGCCGGGAGTTCGCAGCGTCCGGGGAGGAGGCTTTCGTTCCTCCCGCCAGCAACCTGAGCCTCGCCGGGTTCCTCTATGAGGAGATGGGGACAGGCCCCTTCCGTTTCCAGGTGGGAGCCCGGGTGGAGGGGCAGCGGGCCGAGCAGGCCGCCGGCGGGATCGACCGGGAACATGTGGGCCTGTCCGTTTCGGGAGGGGTGAACTGGACCCTCTCCGATCGGCTCGGCCTGGCTCTTTCCGCCGGGCGCGCCGTGAAGCTCCCGAGCGTCGAGGAGCTGTTCTCCGACGGCCCCCACGCCGCCACCTTCGCCTACGAGACCGGGGACCCCTACCTGGAGGAGGAGACCGCCTACACGGCGGACGCTACCCTCCGCTTCGACGCGGGGCGCCTGCGGGGGGAGGTCACCGGATTCCGGAGCTTCTTCGACGGCTTCATCTACCAGACCTTCACGGGAGAGGAGAAGGAGGAGCTGCCCGTCCTGAGGTTCGGGCAATCCGACGCCGTGTTCCTCGGGATGGAGGCCGCGGTGGAGCTCTCGCTGGTGCACCAGGGGAGGCACCACCTCCTCTGGGAGGGGTGGGGCGACCACGTACGGGCCGAGCTCACCGACATGGACCAGGACCTCCCCCGCATCCCACCCCTGAGGGTGGGGACCCGCCTGCGTTATGACGGGGGCACCCTGCGGGGAGACGTGGGAATCACCCGGGTGGCGGACCAGAACCGGGTCGCCCCCCTGGAGGAGGAGACGGCAGGGTACACCATGGTGAACGCCTCCCTGGGGTACCGGCTCTTCATCGGCGGACTGGTCCATGACTTCATCCTCCAGGGGACGAACCTCACCAACCAGGAGGCCCGTCCCCACACCTCCTTCATCAAGGAGTTGGCCCCCCTGCCGGGCCGGGACGTCCAGTTCATGTACCGGGTCTACTTCTGAGTTGCGGGCCCAGGCGGGACCCGGCCCCCTGCTTCCCCGTGACAGGGAGGCAGGGGGCTTCTTCTCCGCTTCACGTGGGAAGGCCCTGGGCGGGGGAGGGTCTCTCGCGTCGTTCCCGCCCTCGAACGTACCTTGCTCACGCCCCGATCTCGTACCGGGGTCACCCGACAACGTCCGAGGAACCGCTCCATGAACCGCCTGTTCGCCGCCGCCCTCCTGGCCGCCCTCGCCGTTCCCGCCCCCTCCTTTGCCCAGCAGCAAGGGGGCTTCGACTTCTGGGAGCCCCAGCGCGAGATGATCCGCCGGGGCCAGCAGGCCATCCTCATGTGCAACGGGCTCTTCACGGGGAGCCGCACCCTGGAGCAGGTCTTCGCGCAGGAGTTGGCCTTCCTCCCCGCGCCCATCGGCACGGCCAGGGGAGGAGACTACCAGGTGGATCCCGAGCGGAAGGCCGTGGCCGTCGGCTCCCCGTGGGGAGGAGCGCCGGTCATGCGCGCGGCGTTCCGAGAGGGGATCGGCTGCGTCATCCTGGGGCCGGACCAGGGTTTCGAGGACATCGACGCCCTCCCGATCCTCACCACGCCGCCGTTGCCCGGGGACCCCGCCACCATTCCCTGGCCCGACGGCGACCTCGTCGCCTCCGCGCCCCTCCCTGCCAACGTGGACGCTACGGCCCTCCAGGCTGCGTCGGACTGGGCCTTCGACCGGCCCAACCCGGAGCAGGTGACCTTGAGCCTCATGGTGGTCCAGGACGGCCGGATCCTCCACGAGCGGTACGCTCCCGGCGTGGACATGCACACCCGCACCCGCACGTGGTCCACGGCCAAGAGCATCGCCGTCACGCTCATCGGAATCCTGTCGGACCAGGGGAAGATGCACCTGGACGAGCCCCTTGGCTTCGATTGGCAGCCCAGGGCGCTGTCCCCCGAGACCGATCCCCGCAACGCCATCACCTTGCGCCACGTCCTCAACATGTCCAGCGGCCTCTACCCCATCGACAACGCCGGGCTGGAGTACGCGACCGGGTCGGGGATGTCGTACTGGGCCGGCGCCAGCTCCGTGCAGGGAGCGCTCCACAAGGCCCTGGTCCGCGAGCCCGGGACGGTGTGGGACTACGAGAACTACGAGACCATCCTGGCGGTCTACAAGATGAAGCAGGTCCTGGGGAGCCCCCAGGCGTACCTCGAGTTCCCCCGCTCGGCGCTCCTGGACCGGATCGGGATGCGCAACACACTCCTCTCCACCGACCGCTTCGGGGACTTCATCCTCAGCAGCCAGGTCTACACCAACGCCCGGGACCTGGCGCGCTTCGGCATGCTGTACCAACAGGGCGGGGTGTGGAACGGGGAACGCATCCTCTCCCAGAAGTGGATCGACTTCGTGCGCACGCCGGCCCCCGCCACGGCCGGGATCGGCAACGCCTACGGGGGGCAGTTCTGGCTGGTGCCCGACAACCGGAAGGGCGATGTGCCCCCCGACGCGTACTCCACCGCGGGGAACCGGGGCCAGTTCGTCGTCGTGGTGCCCTCGAAGAACCTGGTCATCGTGCGGCGCGGGCTCGACTGGGGACGCCAGGGCTTCGACCGGTGGGACCTCACCCGCGAGGTGCTGAAGGCGATCCGGTAGGCTCCGGGCATCCACGTCGTAGGCCTGGGCATTGGCCCCTGCCGGGCGGTGCACGCACCTTCTCCGCAAGCCACATGCACACGCTGATCCTGGGAACCCCAACGGGCGGTGGGGCTTCTCCCCCCCGGACCCGACAAGGAAGTAGTCCGTTCGCGCCATGGCGTGCCCCCGAGGTAGTGCTTTGGGATGTGGTGCCTTTCCCAACCGTTCGGGCGATGGGTCCGGCAGGCGCCCTGGACTAGTCTTAAAGCACCGGGTTCTCGGCTCTGCGGCACAGGCGTGGGTCCTCAGCTCACCGCCCGTAGCCACAGGCGAGCAGATCCCATTACCAAGAGGTGTGCCATGAGTATCACCACGACGTTCACGCGGCCCCGGCGCCTGACCCAGGGCGCGGTCATCCTGGCGGTGGCCTTTGCTTCCTCGGCGTGCGCCTGGAGCAACAAGGCCAAGGGCACGGCCGTCGGAACCACCACCGGCGCGGTAGCCGGCGCAGTCATCGGCAACCAGACCGGATCCACCGCCCGTGGTGCCATCATCGGGGCCGTTGTGGGTGGGGCTGCCGGCATGATCATCGGCAACCAGATGGACAAGCAGGCGAAGGAGCTGGAACAGCAGGTCTCCGGCGCCACAGTACAGCGCGTCGGGGAGGGGTTGGTGGTCACCTTCGACTCGGGTCTGCTCTACGACTTCGATTCCTCCCAGATCCGTGCCGAAGCGGGCAGGAATCTCCAAAACCTCGCCGCGAGCCTGAAGGAGTACGGCAACACCGAGATCCTCATCGTCGGCCACACGGACTCCTCCGGCAGCGATACCTACAATCTGGACCTGTCGAGGCGCCGTGCCGAGGCCGCCTCCGGCTACCTCGCTGCGCAGGGCGTGGCATCGGGCCGGATTCACACTTCGGGCAGGGGCGAGTCCGAATGGGTGGCGACCAATGACACGGAAGCCGGTCGCCAGCTCAACAGGCGCATCGAGATCGCCATCTATGCGAGCGAGGCGGCGCGGACGGGGTCTCGCTGAGCGTCAAGCCTGCCGCCGCCGCTCCATCCCAGTGTTCCTCGACACCGTCGGCGCGAGCCACACCGTTGCGCGCCGTTCCCCTGACCGTGGGTCACACCAGCAACCCCGGGAGACAAGAAAAATGATCACACACTCGCTTCATCGCTCCACGGTTCTTCTCACCCTCGCGCTCGCAGGCGCGACCCTTCTGCCGGCGCAGCTCCGCGCCCAGCAGGCGGAGAGGGCGGATCCGGGTACTGCCGGCGCCGCGGTGGCCACGGCCGTGACTCCTGCCCCGGTAGGGCCCCGGGTGGCCGCTCCGGACTTCGTCCGCTTCGCGCCGGCGAACCCCTTCGACGCCCCGCCTCCCCAGGAGGATCGTATCCGGTCCGGCCCCAACATCGCCATGATGGCGGTGGGAGGCGCCGCTCTTGTGGTGGGGCTGGTCATCGGCGGTGATGGTGGTCTGATCATCGCGACCACCGGGGGCGTGGTCGCCCTGGTCGGGTTGTACCGATACCTCAGGTAGGTCTGTACAGCAAATGGGACGGCCCCCCGCGAGTGGACGAACCACGCGCGGAGGGCCGGACCCGTAGGAGAGGCCCGAACCCACTCCGAACCCCCCGCCGCAGATCGAATAAAGGATGACGCCCACGGGATCTGCGGAATGTGGGCCGGTTGCGGCCGGAACGGACGATTTGGCCGCGGATTACCCGGTGGTGGGGGCCGATCCGGGACTGGCGGCAGACCCGGATGAGGCGTAGCTTCAAGATGAGAAGGGTTGCAAATCAACCAAAAGAGCGATTCATTACCACAGGAGTTATGCATAACCACAGGAGTTATGCATAACCAAAGGAGCGAGGCATAACCACAGGAGCGAGGCATGATGGAGGACGCAGAAGGGATCGATGTGCCCCTCTCTCGACGCGTGATCTCCGTAGCGCTCATCGAGGACAATCGGCTGGTTCGTGAGGGGATCGCCACGCTGCTCAATCAACATCCCGACATCAAGGTCGTCGCCGTGGGGTCGAACGGATCGACCCTCCTCGCGACGGAGGTGGAGCCCCACGTGATCCTGTTGGACCTCGGGTTGCGCCACGGACACAGCCTGAAGGTAGCCGAGAAGGTCAAGGCGGACTTTCCCGACGCCAAGATCATCATCATGGACCTGCTCCCCGTACACGAGGAGATCGTGGAGTTCGTGCACGTCGGCGTGGCGGGGTTCGTCATGAAGGACGCCACCCTCGATGACCTCGTGAACGCCATCCGCTCGGTGGCGGACGGAGAGCACGTCCTGCCTCCGGAGATGACGTCGACGCTCTTCTCCCAGATCGCCAGGGACGCGGTCAGCACCGGGCGGCCGAGACTGCTCAGTTCCGTGCGCATGACGCCCCGCGAGCGGCAGGTCATCGGCCTCATCGCCGAAGGCCTGAGCAACAAGGAGATCGCGAAGCGATTGCATATCGCGACGCACACGGTGAAGAGCCACGTGCGCAACATCATGGAGAAGCTGACGTTGCATACGCGGCTGCAGATCGCCGCGTACGCGCACGGAGAGACGAAGAAGGCGCCATAGCCCGGGCGCGGGATGAGGACGGCCGCCCACGGATGTCCCTGGTGTCTTTGGTCTGCCCTGAGGACCCGCAGCCTGCTCCGCAGGACCCCCACCAGCCCTCTCCAGTTCCGCCCCTCCCGAGGGTCTCCCACCCGAAGGGACTAGTCCTTTTGGCAGGCACGCGGGTCCGGGACCTACTTCCCGCAACCTAGGTCGGATTTCACCCCGTGGAGGGATGTCCGCCACCGTGGCGACCGGCGACTGTCAAGGAGTGGTTTTCCGACGTCGCGGAGTGGAGACACGGCATATGACTAATCCTAGAGGGCCCTGGCGTGCGGGCGCGTCCTTCCTGCTCTTTGCCGGCCTCACGGCCAGCGGTTGCGCGCTGAACCCGGCCACCGGCCGCAACCAGATCATGCTGATCAGCGAGTCCCAGGAGATCGCGATGGGGCAGGAGTACGATCCCCAGATTGTCGCGTCCATCGGTCTCGTGCCGGATTCCGCCTGGCAGCGCTACATCCGGCAGATCGGCGCACCCCTGGCCGCCGTTGGGGAACGCCCCGAGCTTCCCTGGACGTTCCGCGTGGTGGATGACCCCGGCGTCAATGCATTCGCCGTTCCCGGCGGGTTCATCTATGTGACCCGCGGGCTCCTCGCCCACCTCAACTCCGAGGCGCAACTGGCCTCCGTCCTCGGCCACGAGATCGGCCACGTCACCGCTCGGCATTCGGTGAGCCAGATGAGCAACCAGCAACTCGCGGGGCTGGGTATCGCGCTGGGCTCCGTCGTGAGTTCGGGTTTCGCCCGCTACGCTGGCCTCGCGAACTCGGCCATGGGGGTTCTCTTCCTCAAGTACTCTCGCGAAGATGAGCGGCAGGCCGACAACCTCGGCCTGCGCTACCTGCTTCGCACCGACTGGGACCCGCGGGAGATGCCCGTGGTGTTCGAGATGCTCGAGCAGGTCAGCGGGGCTCAAGGTGGCGGCGGCGTCCCCACCTGGCTCGCGACGCATCCGAGCCCCGTCGACCGCCGGGAGAACATCGAGGGGCAGATCACGGCGCTGTCGCGGGACTTCTCCGGAGCCGTGGTGAATCACGATTCCTACCTGAATCGGCTCGATGGTCAGGTGTTCGGGGACGACCCGCGCGAGGGGTACTTCGTGGGGAGTCAGTTCTTCCACCCTGAGATGCGCTTCCGGCTCACCTTCCCCGAGGGCTGGACCACGCAGAACGGGAAGCAGGCCGTCATCGCGGTCAGCCCCAGCGAGGACGCTGTGGTCGAGCTGTCCTCGGCGCAGGGGTCGAGCGCCGACGCGGCGGCCCAGTCCTTCCTTGCCCAGGAGGGGATGACCGCCGGCTCGACGTCCCGCGCGACCCTGAGCGGTCTCCCCACGGTGAGCGCGCCGTTCTCCGCAGCGACCGAGAACGGCACGGTGAGGGGGATGGTGCTCTTCGTCGAACACCGCGGGGGGGTGTTCGGGCTCGTCGGCTACGCTCCCGAGGCGCGTTGGGCCAACCACCAGGCGGTAGTCGAGCGCGCGTTACGGAGCTTTCAGACCCTGACCGACGCCGCGGCACTGAACGTGCAGCCCCATCACATGGACATCATCAAGGTCGAGCGACGCACGACCATCGCGGAGCTCGCAACCCAGCGGAATTCGCCCGCCTCCGCCGCGACCCTGGCGCTGATCAACCAGGTGGACCTCCAGACACCCCTCGAGGCGGGCCAGCTTGTGAAGTGGATCGTGGGACAGCCGCTCCCGGGGGACCTGCTGGAGTCGTACCCGACCCCGGAGACCCCCGCGGGACCCTCCCCGGCGAAATGGGTTTGCCTGCCCACCACGGCGGCGGGCCATGCATCGGACCGGGCGGGCAACAAGTCGACGACGCAGTCGCCGCCCTGAGGCACGAGAAGCGACGGGACGGAAGCCCATCGTCATGATCCTCCTCCGCGTCATCCGGGGTCGCAAGATCCTGTGAACCGACGCCTTGCGCCGCCTCGGGCGGCGGCTCCCTCACCACAGTGGCCTAGTCCTTTCGGTTGATGTCCGACTCCACTCCCTCACCCCCGTAGCCTAGGGCGCTTTTCATCCCGCTGGGCGATGCAACCCCGGTGCGGCCTCGACGAGTTTCCGTATACGGCGAAATGGCGCCGAGGTCCGTTCCTGGACGCTGGTGCGCGGCTCGACCGAAAACGCAAGAACCAAGGAGAGACCAACATGTTAAGCCTCCGCCGCCTCGCGGCGCGACTCATCGTCATCGTACCACTCGCGGCCCTGTTCGCGATGGCGTGCGAGCACAGCCCCACGGCACCCGGCGTGCTGGCGACCATCACGGTCACCCGCAACCCGGATACCCTGGCCGTCACTACCTCCAAGCAGTTCGTGGCAGTCGCCCGGGACGCCGATGGCAGCGTGGTGGGGATCAATCCCACGTGGTCGGTCGCAGCCGGTGGAGGCACCATCAGCAATTCGGGCCTCTTCACCGCTGGTGCGGCCATCGGGAGCTACGCCAACACGGTCACGGCCACCTACGGTAGCCTTTCCGGCACCGCGTCCGTCACCGTGATCGCCGGCCCGCTGGCGAGCATCACCGTCACGCCGACGCCCACCACCCTGACCGTCAACGGCACGCAGCAGTACACCGCCGTGGGCAAGGACGCCGGGGGTAACACGGTGGCGATCACTCCCGTGTGGTCCGCAGCAGGGGGCGGTAGCATCGCCGGTGGCGGCCTCTTCACCGCGGGCACCCTGCCCGGGACCTTCACCAATACGGTGATGGCCACCAGTGGCGGGATCGCGGGTCACGCGACGGTCACGGTGGTACCCGGTCCTTTGGCATCCATCTCCGTCACGCCGAACCCGTCCTTGCTCGCCATGGGCGCCACGCAGCAGCTCACGGCCGTCGGCAGGGATGCCGGCGGCAACTCCGTGCCGATTTCGCCCGTCTGGTCCATCGTGGCCGGTGGCGGCACGATCAACACCTCGGGGCTCTTCACGGCAGGCACCACGCCGGGGACCTTCGCCAATACGGTTAGGGCGACCAGCGGTGGCATCTCCGGGAGCGCGACGGTCAACGTGACCGCCGGCGCCCTCGCGACGATCACCGTCACCCCGAACCCGACCTCGATGGCCGTCGGCGCCACGGGCCAGTTCACCGCCGTGGGCAAGGACGCGGGGGGCAACGTGGTACAGTTCACGCCCACCTGGTCCGTCGTGGCCGGTGGAGGCGGGATCAGCGCCTCGGGGCTCTTCACGGCAGGGACGGTGAGCGGCACGTTCATCAATACCGTTCAGGCCAGCCACGAAGGGATCACCGGGGACGCAACGGTCACCGTTACTCCGGGGCCGCTGGCGAGCATTGGGGTCACACCGAACCCCACCACGCTCAACGTCGCCCAGACGCGGCTGTTCACGGCCGTCGGCAGGGACACGAACGGCAATCTCGTGGCGATCACCCCCACCTGGTCCGTGGTGGCGGGCGGTGGCGCAGTCAGCAGTTCGGGTCTGTTCACGGCAGGCAACGCGCCGGGGACCTACCCCAATACGGTTCGGGCAGCCGTAGGTAGCATCCAGGGCACCGCGACGGTCATCGTGACGTCCGGGGCGCTCGCTACCATCACGGTGACGCCGAACCCGGTGACGTTGGGCATCGGCGGCGCGCAGACGTTCACGGCGGTGGGCAGGGACGCCGGCGGGAACGTCGTGCCCATCACGCCCACCTGGGCTGCAGTGGCAGGTGGCGGATCGATCAACCTGACGACCGGCGTCTTCACCGCCGGCAATACGACCGGCACGTACACCAACACGGTGCGTGCGAGCGTCGGCG
>JBFYZE010000061.1:0-10858 GCA_041309665.1 Gemmatimonadales bacterium
GCCGCCGAGCGCGTGAAGGAGGCGGAGGCCCAGCGCCTCCTCTCCCGGATCCCTCCGGGCTTCACGGTCGTGGCCCTGACGAGGACGGGGAAGGGGCTGGGCTCCCGCGAGCTCGCGGCCGTGCTGGAGGGGGAGGCCGTGCGCTCCTCGCCCGGGGTGGCGTTCGTCATCGGAGGCGCCTTCGGCCTCTCCGAGGCCGTCCTGGAGCGAGCACAGCGGCGCCTCTCCCTCTCCCCCCTCACCATGCCCCACGAGCTGGCGCGCCTGGTTCTCGCTGAGCAGCTGTACCGCGCGGGCACGCTCCTGCGCGGCGAGCCGTACCACAAAGGAGCCTGACGTGGCGGACACCCCCCTCAATCTGGAAGTCCTCGTTTCGCGCCCGACGGGCGCGCCGGTGGTCGGCGCGTACATCGAGGCCGACGCCCGCGCCCTCGCGTTCTACCAGGGGCACTTCGGCGACGCCGGCGCCTACGAGGCCGGAGCCGCCGAGGTGGACCGCCGCTTCGACCGGGAGCTGCGCAGGCGCGCCGCCGCCGCGCTCACCGTGCCCCCGGGAGGGGACGCCGCCCGCCTCAGCCGCTTCGTGGAAGAGGGCGGGTACGTGGTGACCACCGGGCAGCAGCCCGGGCTCTTCGGGGGCCCCCTCTACAACCTCTACAAGGGGATTACCGCCATCCGCCTCGCCCGCGCACTGGAATCGCGCCTGGGCAAGCCGGTCCTCCCCGTGTTCTGGGTTGCCTCCGAGGACCACGACTGGGCCGAGGCCAACCACACCTACCTGGTGGGCGTGGACAACCAGCTGCACGCGCCCTCCCTGGACGCGCCCGACCCCGCCCGCCAGCCGTCGCTGCACCGCGTGCCCATGGGCCCGGCCGTGCCGGAGCTCCTCGAGGGGTTCCTCCAGGCCCTCCCCCGGACCGACTTCAGCTCTCGCTTCGCGTCTTTGCTGCGCGAGGCCGTGGTATCCGAGGCCACCCTTCCGGAAGCGTTCTCCCGCATCCTCCAGGAGCTCCTTGGCCGGCACGGGATGTTCTTCACCGACGCCGCCGCCCCCGTGGTCAAGGAGGCCTCGGCTGGGCTCCTCATGGAGGAGTTGGAGCGGGCGGCCGAGCTCGAGGCGGTGCTGGCCGCCACCGGCGCCCGACTCGAGGCGGAGGGGTACGCCGTTCAGGTTCCCCTCCTGGAAGGGGGCGTGAACCTGTTCCTGGAGGGTCCCTCCGGGAGGGAGCGCCTGTACCGGGACGAGGGAGGCTTCAGGCTCCGCCTGTCCGGGGAGCGGCTGACCCTCGCGGAGGTGCGCGCCCGCGCCGGCACCGACTCCCTGGCCCTCTCGCCGAATGTCCTCCTCCGCCCGGTCGTGGAGAGCTCGGTCTTCCCGACGCTCAGTTACGTGGCCGGTCCCGGCGAGGCTGCGTACTGGGCCCAGCTCGCCGACTACTTCCTCGCCCACGGGATCGGCATGCCCGTGGTCCACCCTCGGCTGGGCGCCACGGTTGTGGAGGCGAAGATCCGCAAGGTGCTGGACAAGTTCGGGGTGGGGGTGGAGGACGTGCAGAAGCCCTTCCACGAGCTGGCCGGGGACGTCACCCGGGACGAGGTTCCAGCCGCCGTGCGTGCCGCGCTGGGCTCGCTGAGGGGCGCCATCGGCAAGGGCGTGGGAGACCTCCAGGAAGCCGTGAAGGCCATCGACCCCACCCTGAAGGGCCCTGTCCAGAGCGTCCGGAGCCAGGCCTTCTCGGCCATGGAGGAGCTGGAGCGGAAGGTCGTGGCGGCGCTCAAGCGGGAGAACGAGGTCGCCCTCTCCCAGCTGGAGAAGGCGCAGCTGCACCTCTTCCCCCTGGGGAAGCCGCAGGAGCGCGTCATCAACCCGTTCTACTTCCTCGCGCGCTACGGTGGCGCGTTTCTTGATGAGCTGGTGGACCGCTTCGACGTGAATCTCCGGTGACGCTCGCACGTACTAGGGAGAGAGAGGATTCCCGTTGATCTCCACGCGCTCCGGCGCCTAACTTCGGCTCATGTTGTCGCTCATCCTCCTCGTCGTGGTGCTCATCCCGCTCCTGGCCATCGTCCTGGACTCCCAGGTGGGCCGGGCCATGGCGTCGCGGCTGGAGCGCGGGAGACCGGACGGCCCTCCCGACCTGACGGCGGAGCGCGTGGCGTTCCTGGAGGGCGAGATCGAGCGCCTGACCTCGGAGGTGTCCCGCCTCGACGAGGAGAGCGAGTTCCTGTACAAGCTCCTCGCCGACCGGCGGTCGGACCCGGGGGCGGCGCTCCCCCCCGGAAGCCCGCCGGGCTGACACGTCGGGGCGGAACGTGACCGAACGGTCCCCGGGAACCCACGCCGCCGCCTTCGTGGGCGCGGGGATCTTCCTCAGCCGGATCTTCGGCTTCGTCCGCGAGCGCGTCTTCGCCCACTGGTTCGGGACCAGCGACCTGGCCGACGCGTGGCGTGCGGCGCTGCGCCTTCCCAACGTCCTGCAGAACCTCCTGGGCGAGGGGACCCTGTCGGCATCGCTCATCCCCGTGTACGCGGAGCTCCTGGAGCAGGGGAAGGACGAGGCGGCGGGGCGCTTCGCCGGCGCCGCCCTGGGGATCCTCACCGCGTTGGCCGCGGGGCTCGCGCTGGGCGGGATCCTCCTGGCGCCCGTGCTCGTCCATCTGTTCTTCTTCGACTGGGATCCCGACAAGCAGGCGCTCACGATCACGCTGACGCGCATCCTCTTCCCGATGACCGGCGTACTCGTGGTGAGCGCCTGGGCCCTGGGGATCCTGAACACGCACCGCCGCTTCTTCGTGTCCTACGTCGCGCCCGTGTTCTGGAACCTGGCCATGATCACCGCCATGGTGGCGGGGGGCACATGGCTCGCCCTCGGCCTGGACGACCTGGTGGTGGCGCTGGCCTGGGGCGCGCTGGTGGGCGGGGTCCTCCAGCTCGCCGTGCAGATCCCCTTCCTCCTCGGACACCTCCGCGGGTTCCGGCTCTCACTGGGGCGGGGCGTGCCTGGGGTGCGGGAGGCGGTGCGGAACTTCGGCCCGGTCGTGGCCGCCCGGGGCGTGGTCAACCTCAGCGGGTGGGTGGACCTCATCCTCGCCGCACAGCTGGCGGAGGGCGCCGTCGCGCTCCTCGGGTACGCCCAGACCTTCTACATCCTCCCCATCTCCCTCTTCGGGATGTCCGTGGCCGCCTCCGAGCTCCCCGAGCTGTCCAGGATGCGGGGAGAGGCGGAGCGGGTCGTCGCCGACAGGGTGTCCACGGCACTCCGGCGCGTGTCCTGGTTCCTCATCCCGTCGGCGGTGGGGTACCTGGCCCTGGGCGACGTCATCGTGGCCGCGCTCTACGAGACCGGCTCGTTCGGAGGGGCACAGAGCCTGGCCACCTGGGCCGTGCTGGCCGCGTACACCCTGGGGCTCACCGCCTCGGCCAGCTCCCGGGTCCTGTCGTCGGCGTTCTATGCGCTGCGCGACACCCGTACGCCGGCACGCATCGCGTACGCCCGGGTCGCTGTTTCGGCGGGCGCCGGGCTCGCCCTCATGTTCCCGCTCGATGCCCTGGGATTCGGAGGGGTGCGGCTCGGAGCGGCGGGACTCGGGTTGGGCGCGTCGGTCGGGGCCTGGATGGAGTTCTCGCTTCTGCGCAGGGCCCTGGGCTCCCGCGTGGGCCCCTGCGGGCCGGGCGCGTCCCGCGTCGTCCGCCTCACGCTCGCGGCCACCCTCGCGGCCGCCGCCGGGGTGGGGCTCCAGCTCGTCCTCCCTCCCGCCCACCCGTTCGTCATCGCCCTGGAAACGCTCGCCGCCTACGGTGTAGTCTACCTTGCGGCCTCATCCCTCCTGGGGCTGGGCATCCCCTTCCGACGGGGCGCCGCCTGAGACGCTCCACCGACCACCTGCTGCTCCCCTCGTGCCGGTAGACTCTTCGGTTCTGGCCAACCTCTCCACCAAGCCGGGCGTGTACCTCTTCCGGGACGCCCGGGGAGCCGTGCTGTACGTGGGGAAGGCCAAGTCCCTGAGGCAGAGGGTGCGCAGCTACTTCCGCGCCGAAGCGGACCACACGGCCAAGACCCGGGAGCTCATGCGCCACGTGGACGGGATCGAGACGCTCGTGGTGGGGAGCGAGGCCGAGGCGCTCATCCTCGAGGCCAACCTCATCAAGGAGCACCGGCCCCGCTTCAACATCCTGCTGAGAGACGACAAGCGGTACCCGTACATCAAGGTCACCGCGCAGGAGCCCTTCCCCCGGGTGTACGTGACGCGGCGGGTGGTGAACGACGGCGCCCGCTACTTCGGCCCGTACACGTCGGTGGGGCCGATGAGGCAGGCCCTGGAGGTGGTGAAGCGCCTGCACACGGTGCGCTCGTGCCGCTACGACCTCCCCAGGGAGGCGCCGGACCGCCCGTGCCTGGACCACCACATCGGCCGGTGCCTCGCCCCGTGCGTGGGGCTCCAGACGGAGGAGCAGTACCGGGCCATGGTGGAGGAGATCCTGCGCATCCTCGAGGGGGACACGGAAGACCTGCGCCGCACCGTGGACGCGCGCATGCGAAGCGCGTCGGCTACCCTCGACTTCGAGACGGCGGCCCGCCTCCGCGACGTAGTGCAGGGGCTCGACGCGCTGGCCCGGGAGCAGCGGGTGCACCGGGCCCAGGGAGGAGACCTGGACGTGGTGGGGCTCGCCCGCGACGGAGAGCTGGCCGCCGGGGTCGTCCTCCGCATCCGCTCCGGCCTCCTGCTGGGGCGGGACACGCTCCGCTTCGTGGAGCCGCGGGACGCCCCGGACACGGAGCTCGTCGGCTCCCTCCTCTCCCGCCACTACCTGGGCGGGGGAGAGGCCGGCACGTCGGATCTCCCGCGGGAGGTGCTCCTCCCCCTGGAGGTGCCGGACCAGGCGCTCCTGGAGGAGGTCCTCTCCCGGGCCGCCGGGCGGCGGGTGGCGCTGCGCGTGCCCAGGAAGGGCGAGAAGCTGGGCATCGTGGAGCTGGCGGCGGACAACGCCCGCCACGTGCTGGAGGACCGGGTGGCCGCGCTGGCCTTCGCGGCGGACCGCGCGGAGGATGCCCTTTACAGCCTCCAGGAGGAGCTCGACCTGAAGGTGGTCCCCCGGCTCATGGTCTGCTTCGACATCTCCCACACCCAGGGGAGCGAGACGGTGGCGAGCGCGGTGGTCTTCGAGAACGGCGAGCCCCGGAAGGCCGCGTACCGCCACATGCGCATCAAGGGGGACTGGGGCAACGACGACTTCCGCTCCATGGCCGAAGCGGTGACCCGCTACTTCAGGCGGCGGCTGGAGGAGGGCGCTCCGCTCCCCGACCTGGCGGTCATCGACGGAGGAAAGGGGCAGCTCTCCGCCGCCACCGACGCGCTCCAGCTCATCGGGCTGCCCCACGTGCAGATCGCGGCCCTGGCCAAGAAGGAGGAAGAGGTGTTCCTTCCGGGGCGCAAAGAGGGGATCCGGCTGGACCGCCGGGACCGGGCGCTGCACCTCCTCCAGAGGATCCGGGACGAGGCGCACCGGTTCGCCGTGACGTACAACAGGAAGCTCCGGAGCAAGCGCACGCTCCGCAGCGACCTGTCCGAGATCCCGGGGATCGGGCCCGGGCGGCAGCGTGAGCTCCTGCGGCGCTTCGGATCCGTGAAGGGCGTGAAGGAGTCCACGCGCGAGGAGATTGCCCGGGTGCCCGGGTTCTCCGAGACGCTGGCAGCGCGCGTGCTCACATACCTGGGGAGGTGAGATGACCGTCCGCACCCGCTTCGCACCCAGCCCCACAGGGCGCCTGCACCTGGGGAACGTGCGGGCGGCCGCGTTCAACTGGCTGTTCGCGCGCCGCCACGGCGGGGCCTTCGTCCTGCGCATCGAGGACACGGACGTCGAGCGGAACGTGGACGGCGGAGAGGAGGGGATCCTCGAGGACCTGCGTTGGCTCGGACTGGACTGGGACGAGGGACCCGGCGTGGGCGGCCCCCACGCCCCCTACCGTCAGAGCCAGCGGAATGCGGTCTACGCCGCCGCCGTGGACGCCCTCCTGGCTGCCGGCCGGGCGTACCCCTGCTTCTGCGGCGAGGGAGACCTGGACAGCGAGATCGGAAAGGAGGGCAGGAGGGTCCGCCACTACCTCGGCCGCTGCCGGGAGCTGGATCCCGCGGAGCGCGCCCGCCGTCTGGCCGGGGGTCCTCCGCCGGTGATCCGCTTCGCGGTGCCGCAGGGGCTCGACGCCGTGAATGTGGAAGATGAGGTATTCGGGTCCATTTCCTTTCCTGCCAGTGATATAGACGATTTCGTCATCCGCAGGTCCGACGGCCGGGTGACGTACAACTTCGCGGTGGTGGTGGACGACGTGGCCATGGAGATCACCCACGTGATCCGGGGCGTGGGGCACCTCTCCAACACCCCGAAGCAGGCCCTCCTGTTCGACGCCCTGGGCCGGGCGCGCCCCGCCTTCGCCCACCTTCCCACGGTGCTCGGCGCCGACGGCCGGAAGCTCTCCAAGCGGGACGGCGCCGCGGCCGTGGCCGAGCTCCGGCGCCTGGGCTACCCCGCCGACGCGGTGCTCAACTACCTCTCGCTCCTGGGGTGGTCGCACCCGGAGGGGAAGGATGTCCTGTCCCGCCAGGAGCTGGTGGATGCGGTGGCGCTGGAGAGGGTGGGCCGCTCCGACACCCAGATGGACCCCGAGAAGCTCCTCTGGATCTCGTCCCAGCACCTCTCTCGGGAGGACCCAGGCACGCTGGCGGAGCACGTGGCCCCCTTCCTGGACGACGCGCGCTTCGCCCCGGCGCGGACGCACTGGAAGCAGGTCGTGGAAGCGCTCCGCACCCGCCTGTCCACATACGGGGACATCAACGAGCACCTCCCCATCCTGTTCGGTGGCGCCGAGCGGGGAGCGGAGGCCGCCGCCGCCCTCGCCGCCTACCCGGGTGCCCCGGAGCTGCTTGAGGCGTTGTCCCGGGCCCTGGAGGGGGTGGATCCCTGGGAGGAGGGGCCCCTGGGCGCCGCGGTGCGCGCCGCCGGCCGGGTGGCAGGGGCGAAGGGCGCCGCCCTCTTCCATCCGGTGCGCCTCGCCCTCGTCGGCTCCGAGGCCGGCCCGGACCTTGGAAAGCTCCTGGCGGCCCTGGGCAGGGAGGGGGCCCTGCGGCGGCTGCGCCCAGGCAGCGCGCGCGGGGGGGGCGCCGAGGTTTGACGGGGTTTTCCGCCTTTTCTAGTTTACTTGGTCTAACGTTCTTGACCTTTAGGGAGGATCACCGGATGAAGATCCGCTATGGACTCGTCCTTACACTGGCGGCGGCCGTCGGCTTCTCCGCCTGCGCTGGTGGCACGTCTTCGGGCGGATCGTCGCCCGCCCCCGCCGCAGGCGGCAGCGGCGTACGTGGCCAGCAGCTCTCACAGGGACAGCGTCCCCGCCAGACCGACGACACCAGGGCCGCACAGAAGGCCCTCGATCAGGCTGGGCAGACGGAGGGCGAGGCCGAGGCCCGCGCGCTCTTCGAGCAGGCCCTGACTTCCGCCAAGGCCGCCATCGCCGCCGACTCCGTCAACCCGCTCCCGTACCTGCAGGCGGGCACCGCGTCCATCGGGCTCGCGCAGTACGTGGAGGCCGACGCCTATCTCGCCAAGGCCGAGGAGCTCCGCCCGATCTACTCGCTCGAGACCGAGACGATGCGCGAGCAGACCTGGATCAACCTGTACCAGGAAGCAGCGCCGCTCGTGAACGCGGGTGAGTACGAGGCCGCGGCCGTCGTGTTCGAGAAGGCCAACGCCATGTACGACAGGCGCCCCGAGATCATGGTGACGCTTGGCCAGATCTACGCCCAGCTCCGCCGTCACGACGAGGCGCTGAAGCACCTGGACGGCGCCGCTGCCATCATCGGCGACTCGGTGCGGGTTGCCGAGATGGACTCGGCCACCGTGGCCAGCTGGATGGAGATGGGCAAGGAGATCCCGTTCACGCGGGCATCCGTCCTGGCCGACGCCGGGCGCTTCGAGGAGGCCGTGAACAGCTTCCAGGCGCTGGTGAACGAGAACCCCGAGGACCTGCAGATGCGGCGCAACCTGGCCGCCATCCTGCTCCAGACCGGAGACACCACGCGTGCGTTCCAGGTCTACGAGGACCTCATGGCCCAGCCGGGCCTGACCAACGTCGACTTCTACGCCATCGGCGTCGGCTTCTACACGGGCAGCGACTACGGCCGAGCCGCGCAGGCCTTCAAGGGCGCCGCGAACCTGGCGAAGAAGGACCGTGACGCCATCGAGATGTGGGCCCGGTCCCTCCAGATCGACTCGGCGTATGCGCAGGTCCCCGAGGCGGCGAACCAGTGGCTCGCGCTGGATCCGAGCAACCAGAACGCCATGCTCATCCTCGCCCAGGCCGTGAACCACGAGGGCGACGAGGCTCAGGCCACCGAGTTGGTGCGCCGGATCGAGGCACTCCCGTTCGTCGTGAACGACCTGCAGCTCATGCGCCGCGAGGACGGTGCCCGCGTGACGGGCTCCGTGCTCAACAAGACGCTGGCTGCCGGCACCACGGTCACCCTGGGCTTCACGTTCTACGACGCAGCAGGGAACACGCTGGGCACCCAGGCCGTCACGGTCACCGTCGGCCAGGCGGACTCGTCCCAGTCCTTCGACCTGAACTACACCGGCACCGGCAAGGTGGACGGCTACGGGTACACGGTCGTCAGCTGACGCTCGACCGATCCCGGTGATCCGCTACGGGCGGTCCGGCACCAGCCGGACCGCCCGTTCCGTTGAAGGCCCAGGAGTTGAAGGCCCAGGAGTTGAAGGCCCAGAAGTTGAAGGCCCAGAAGAGGGAACGGACCTCGCAGCCCGCGGCCGCCGAAGGCGCAGCGGGCGGAGGCGGCCCGGGTCCGAGTCAGCGAGGATCGGACGCGAAGCGTCCGTAGCGAGCGGAGCGAGCGCCCGAGTCGCGAGGGCCCGGGTCGCCCCCGCCCGCGCTTGACCATCATGCGGCCTGGGCTAGATTTTCCGTTCACGCGGGCGTAGCTCAGTTGGTAGAGCATCAGCTTCCCAAGCTGAGGGTCGCCAGTTCGAACCTGGTCGCCCGCTCTGAGGTGGACGAAACCCCGCAGGGTCTCAGGACCCTGCGGGGTTCTGCCGTCTGAAGGCGGGAAAGCCGTCGCCGCCAGCCGTCAGAAGTAGCTGCGCAGCGCCGCGAGCACCCGTGCCCGAGCGTCGGGCGCCACCGACCCCACCGCCGCGAGGGACTCGGGGAGGCTCCAGACGTGGGCCAGCTCCAGCTGGGACTCCTTGGACGATCCCGGCATCCGGACCTCGTCCCGGGCCAGCAGAGGCGTGAACCACTTCGGGTTCGCCGCGTCGTTCAGGGGAGCGGCCAGAAGATCACCGCCGGCCACGACCCCGATCACGACCCAGGGGCGCTCTCCCTGATAGGTGGTGGACAGCGGTCCACGCTGTGCGTCCGCCAGCAGCTCCCCGGGCCATACCAGGTCCCAGAGGCGGGGCCCGGTCCCCACGGCCTCTCCCAGGAGTTGACGCGGGTCTCCGCCCCCCTCGGACTCCACGGTGAGCAGGTGCTCGCTGAGGGCCCCGGCCCAGGCCAGATCGCCGTGGCGCACCCCGATGAGCTGCGTGTGGGGGCTGCCCGGGGCCCGGAGCGCGGCGTCGTGCACGGCCACCAGGAGGACCGCGCCCACCGGAGGCGGAAAGCCGAGCCTTCGCAGGGCGTCGCGCCGGATGGAGACCTCGGTGCCGGGAGTGAGGGTCGGCATGCCTTCCAAGGTGGCATCGGAGCCACGCCCGGCAAAGGCCGGAAGGCGCTGCCGGGGGCGACGCCCTCACTCGTCCCTTGTCCCGAGGTACCCCCCGGAGCGATAGTGGCGTCCGCTGCCGGTCGCCGACCGGCTCCAACGCGCTCCCCTCCCGGAGAAGCTCGCCCATGCGCCTGCGCGTCGTGACCCTCCCCGTGCTCCTGCTCCTCGCTACCTCCGCCGTCTGGGCCCACCGCCCTGAAGCGCGCCGTGCGCCGAAGCAGGCGAACATCACCGCCGCGTGCACGCCCGGGGGCAATCCCGGCGTGCACCCGCCCTCCATCGCCATGGCCCGGGCGGACCACATCGTCTGGGGCTCGGTCTCACCACGGGCGGTTTCCTGGACCATCACGCCCAAGGACCCCGCGAACTGGCCCTTCGAACAGCTGAGCTTCACGGGAACCCCGGAATCCCCGGCCGTGACTCCGCAGCCACTCCCCGGGGCGCTCCTCAACCACGCGTACAGCTACAATGTCACCGTGGTCTGCTCGAACGGGACCAGCCAGGTCATCGACCCGGACATCATCATCGGGGAGTGAGCGACGCCCGGCGGGATTCCACGCCCTCGGCCTCGGCGATGCGCCCGGCGGCACGCAGCATGCGCGCGTAGCCGTCCAGGGCCTCGCCGAGGCGGGGATGGGATGGGCCCAGGGCGCGCTCCAGGATGCGGATCGAGCGCAGGTACCTGGGCTCGGCCTCACCGTACCGGCGCTCGGCAGTGTACATGTCCGCCAGCACCTGCAGCGTGGTGGCGATGCTCGGCTCGTCCGGAGAGAGTGTGCGCTCTTTGATGCGGAGGGCCTCCAACAACAGGGGCTCGGCCTCCCGGACCCTGCCCAGCTCCGCGTACGTCTCGCCGATGTTGGTGTACACCGCCCCGAAGCGCGGGTGATCGGGCTCGAGGGCCCGCGACCAGATGTCACGTGCCCTGCCGTAGGCCGCCAGGGCCTCGTCGTGACGCCCCTCGAGGAAGTAGACGCCTCCCAGGTTGTTCAGCCCGACAGCGACCTGGGGGTGGTCGGGGCCGAGCCGGCGCTCGCGGATGGCGACGGCCCGGTTCCAGTACTGGCCCGCCCCGGCG
>JBFYZE010000062.1:0-3097 GCA_041309665.1 Gemmatimonadales bacterium
AGTCCGAGGTGCCCGAGCTGGACGGAGAGGTGCGCCGGGCGTTCGGCGCCGCCGTGGACGAACCCGGGGTGACCGAGGCTCTCCAGCGCTTCCTGGACGCGGGGCTCCTGCAGGAGCCGTGAGGTCAGCCGCCGGCCGGCCAGGCGCTCCCAAGCCCATCGCTCTCGAACACGCGCACCTCCGCGACCCGGGCCGGAGCCGGGAGGGCCTCGGCCAAGCGCCTGTGGAGCCACCTGGCCAGGTTCTCGGTGGAGGGGGTCATGTCCCCCCGCGCAACCTCGGGGACGAGGGCGTTCAGGTCGCCGCCGTCCCACCCCGCCGTGGCCCTTCCGAGGGCGGCATCCAGTGCGGCCAGGTCCACGCACCACCCGGTGCACGGGTCCACCGGCCCCGCCACGTGCACCTCCACCCGCCAGTCGTGGGCGTGGGGTTCGGACTGGGGGCCGAAGACGCGGCGGTTCTCGTCGTCGGACCACCCTGCCCGGCGGTAGTGGTGCACGGCCCGGAACCGCACCGTGCGGATGAGCCTGGCCTCGTCCGCCCCTCCGGTCGTCATGCTTCCCCCGCTCCTTTCGTCGTCGTGCCTCTACAATTGCAGGTCGCGGCCGGCTAGTGTGGAGGTGCAAGAAGCCCCTCCCGTCCCCTGCCACAGCCCCTTCGAGCCATGACCACCCTGGACCCCCTCTTCCGTGCCAGGTCCATCGCGGTGGTGGGCGCCAGCCGGCGACCCAACACCATCGGCTACCAGATCGTAGACAACCTGCTCCGCCACGGCTATACCGGCGTCGTCTACCCGGTGAACCCCAGCGCCGCAGCCATCCATTCCATCGCCGCCTACCCGTCGGTGAAGGACATCCCCGGGCCGGTGGACATGGCCGTGATCGTCGTGCCCAAGGACCGGGTCCCCGCCGTGGTGGAGGAGTGCGGCCAGAAGGGCGTGAAGGGGCTCGTGGTCATCTCCGCAGGCTTCAAGGAGGTGGGGGGCGCAGGCCATGCCAGGGAGGCGGAGCTGCTGGAGATCGTCACGCGCTACGGAATGCGCATGGTCGGGCCCAACTGCATGGGGATCCTCAACACCGAGCCCGAGTTCAGGATGAACGCCACCTTCGCGCCGTCCTTCCCGCCCGCGGGGGTGACCGCCTTCCTGTCCCAGTCGGGAGCGATGGGGGTCACGATCCTGGACTACGCCCAGGAGTACGGCATCGGCATCCACCACTTCGCCTCGGTCGGAAACAAGGCCGACGTCAACGGCAACGACCTGCTGGAGCACTGGGAGCACGACCCGGGGTGCAAGCTGGTGCTCATGTACCTGGAGAACTTCGGCGAGCCCCGGCGCTTCACGCGCCTGGCGAGGCGCATCACGCGCACGAAGCCCATCGTCGTCGTGAAGTCGGGGCGCACCAGGTCCGGCGCCCGCGCCGCGGCGTCCCACACCGGGGCGCTCGCCGGCATCGACGTGGCCATCGACGCGCTCCTGGCCCAGTGCGGGGTGCTCCGCGCCGGCTCCGTGGAAGAGCTCTTCGACATCGCCATGGCGATGGAGGAGCAGCCCATCCCGAAGGGGAACCGGGTGGCCATCGTCACCAACGCGGGCGGGCCGGGAATCATCATCGCCGACGCCTGCGAGGCCTACGGGCTGGAGGTGGCCGAGCTCACCCCGGAGACCCAGGAGAAGCTCCGCAGGATCTTCCCCGCCGAGGCGTCGGTGCGGAACCCGGTGGACATGATCGGGTCGGCCACGGCCGAGTCGTACAAGGTGGCGCTCTCCGCCGTCCTGGACGACCCCCTCGTCGATGCCGCCATCGCCTCGTTCGTCCCGCCTCTGGGCGTACAGCAGCTGGACGTCGCCCGCGCCATCGTGGCCGTCCACCGGGATCGGCCCCCTTCCCACAAGCCCCTCCTGGCGGTGCTCATGGGGCGCCACGGCCTCCCGGAGGGGCGGGCCGAGCTCAACGCCGCCGGCGTGCCCGCCTATATCTTCCCCGAGTCGGCGGCCGGGGCGCTGGCATCCATGTGGCGCTACCGGCAGTGGCTGGAGACCCCGGTGGCCGAGCCCACCCGCTTCGAGGTGGAGGAGGCGAGGGCGCGCGCCATCCTCGAGGGCGCCCTGGCCGAGGGGCGCAACCGCCTGAAGGAGCACGAGGCCCTGGACCTCCTCGACGCCTATGGCATCCCGGTGGTGAGGCACCGCATGGCCACCACCCATGCGGAGGCGCGCTCGGCCGCGGAGGAGTGCGGATATCCCGTGGTGCTCAAGGCCGTGGCCGCCGGGCTCATCCACAAGAGCGACGTGGGCGCCGTGCGCGTGGACATCCGCGGCCCCGAGGAGCTGGACGCGGCGTTCGGCGACATGGTCCGGCGCATGGGGGAGGCGGACCTCGACCTGGAGGGGATCCTGGTGGAGAAGTTCGTCTCCGGTGGCCGGGAGACCATCATCGGCATGACCACGGACCCCTCCGTGGGCCCGATCCTCATGTTCGGCGTGGGCGGGATCTACGTGGAGGCCCTCAAGGACGTGGCGTTCCGCCTCGCCCCGGTGAACGAGCACGACGCCCGGGAGATGCTGGACTCCATCCGCGGCGCCCGCCTCCTCCAGGAGTACCGGGGTGGCGCGGTGGACCGGGAGGCGCTGGTGGAGGCCATCCAGCGCGTGTCCCAGCTCGTGTGCGACCATCCGGAGATCGCCGAGATGGACATCAACCCGTTCTCCGCCTTCGCCGACGGTGGACTGGCCGTGGACGCCCGCTTCTCCCTGTATCCACCCGACGTGAAGCGGCAGGAGGTGGGTTGACGGACCTGGAACCGCCCTCCCCCGGGTCGCAGGGTGTTGCCCCCGGCCCGGGGAACCCCCCTTATATAGCGCCCCCAAGACACTCCCCAGGCTTTCCCGCGGGCATGACCGACCTCGACGACACCGAGCTCCAGGCGAAGCGAGAGTATGCCCAGCTCCTGCGCCTTCACGAGCGCCTGATGGCCCAGCTCCAGCGGACGCTTGAGGAGCTCACCTCGTCCCAGACCGGCAAGCTCATCAAGGACATCCGGGCCCGGACCGGGTCCGAGCCCGACCTGACGTCCATCAACGCCGCCCTGGAGGAGT